>NZ_JBEXGU010000012.1:0-82891 GCF_040607515.1 Streptosporangium sp. NPDC005286
GCGGGCACGGGGCCCGCGGAGCGGCGGCTCGCATCAGCCGACGCGCTGGTCGAGCCCCCAGCGGCGCCGGAGGGCGTTGTCGGCCGCGCCGAAACACATGTCCACGACGATGCCGATGATCAAAATCACGATCATCGTCGCGAGGAGGCCGGGCGCGTCGGAGAGCTCCCGGGCGTTGTCGAGCTGTTCGCCGATCGACGCCTGGTGGGCGATGATCACGAGAAGCTCGCCCGCCATCAGGGACCGCCACGCGAACGCCCAGCCCTGCTTGAGCCCCGACAGGAACGACGGCAGCGACGCGGGCAGGATGACGTGCCGGTAGAGCGCCAGGCGTCGCAGGCCGAGGATGTGCCCGGCACGGAGCAGGATCGGCGGGGTGTAGTCCACGCCGGCGATCAGCCCGTTGGCGATCGACGGCGCCGCCCCGAGGACGACCACGAACATGATCGCGCTCTCGCTGAGTTTGAAGAACAGGATCGCCAGCGGGAACCACGCGATGGAGGGCATGGTCTGCAGGCCCGTGATCAGGGAGCCGAGCGCCGCCCGCAGGGGCCGGACCCGCGACACGGCCGCGCCGACCACGAGCCCGACCAGCACCGCGATCGCGAACCCGGTGATCGCGCGGCGCATCGTCACGCCCAGGGCCTCGTAGAACTCGGCCTCACCGAGGCGGTTCCACAGATCCTCAAGGACGGTCACCGGGCCGGGAAGGACGTACTCCGGGCGCCACCCGCTGAGCACGACCAGCTCCCAGACGGCGAGGACGAGGACGATCGCCGAGATCATCGGCCAGCTTCTGGCCCAGACCCTTGAGGCCAGGCTCTGCCGTTCCCGGTTGGACAGCTCCAGCGCGTCCAGACCGGCGATGTGCTGGGAAAGATCAGCAGTCATTGGGCACCCGCTACTTCTCGATCCCGGCGCCGACGGGCGGCTGCGCCGCCGGCTTGGCGTGGCGCAGCACCTCCTGGCGCAGCCTGTCGGTGATGGTGGAGGCCAGTTCGGCCACTTCACCGGAGTCGGTACGGCGCGGTCGCGACAGTGTCACCGGGAAGTCCTCGATCACCTTGCCGGGCCTGCTGCTCAGCAGGACGACCCGGTCGCCGAGCCGTACGGCCTCGCGCACGTTGTGGGTGACGAACAGGACGGACAGCTCCCGCTCCCGCCAGATCCGCTCCAGCTCGTCGTGGAGCAGGTCACGGGTCATCGCGTCGAGGGCGCCGAAGGGCTCGTCCATGAGGAGCACGTCGGCGTCCTGGGCGAGGGCCCTGGCGAGCGCGACCCGCTGGCGCATGCCACCGGACAGCTCGTGCGGGCGCTTGTCGCCGAAGCCACCGAGGTGGACGATCTCCAGGAACTCCATCGCCCGCGCGCGGCGCTCCTTCTTCGTGGTGTTCTTACCCGAGCTCGTCACCCGGAGCGCCAGCTCGATGTTCCCCGAGACGGTGAGCCAGGGGAACAGGGCCGGCTCCTGGAACATCATCGCGATGCGGGCGTCCCTGGTGTCGATCTCTCCGGCGGTGGGGCGGTCCAGGCCGGCGACGAGGTTGAGCAACGTGCTCTTGCCGCAGCCGGACGCGCCCAGCAGGCAGACGAACTCGCCCCTGTCCACCGAGAGCGTGACCTGGTCCAGGGCCAGGAGCTCCCTGCCGTACACCTTGGAAACCGCGTCCAGCCGGACCGCGGGCTCGTGCCCGTCGGTCCGGCCGGGGCGCAGCTCCTGTATCGGAGCTGTCACTTCGCCTCCCTGACCAGCGGCTCGCCGGCCCGTGACCGGACGCGCCGCTTCGACTCTGCTGTTCTGTGCCGCCTGCTCGGGTCGATCACTTGTCGCTCACCGCGGGCTGGCTCTTGGCCGCCAGGACCTCGTTGAGGATGGTGAGGTCGTAGATGCCGTTCAGGTCCACTGGGTCGAGCAGGCCGACCTTCTGGGCGTGGTCGGCGCTGCCGACGAGGGAGGACGCGATCGGGTCGTTGGTGAAGGTGATGTTGCCGAAGGCGCTGTCCAGGACCGCCGGCGCGACGGGCTTGCCGGTCAGCTCCTTCAGCTCCGCGTTGACCGCCTCCTTGGCGCCCGTCGGGTCCGACTGGATGAAGGCGTTGGACTCGACGTGCGCCTCGATCAGCTTCTTCACCAGGTCGGGGTGGTCCTTGAGGAACTGCTGCCGCACGATCAGGTGCGTGATCACGAACTGCTTGTTCGGCCAGAGGTCGGCCTCGGTGAGCAGGATCTTGCCCTTGCTCTCCTGGACCAGGCGGCTCGCGAAGGGCTCGGGCACCCAGGCGCCGTCGATGTCACCGGTGGCGAAGGTCTGCAGGGTCTGGGCGTTCTCCTGGGGGAGGATCGACACCTCGCCGCCGCCCTTGGTGTCGGTCTCGATTCCCTTCTCCTTGAGCCAGTAGCGCAGCGCGACATCCTGGGTGTTGCCGAGCTGAGGCGTGGCGATCTTCTTGCCCTTGAGGTCCTCGACGCCGTTGATCTCGGGCTTGACCACGAGGAACACGCCGCCGGACGCCGCGCCTGCGACGATCTTGATGGCTTCGCCCTTGGACTTCGACCAGGCGTTGATGGCCGGGTTCGGCCCGATGTAGGTCGCGTCGATGGCGTCGGAGAAGATCGCCTCGGTCGCGGCCGGTCCGGCGTTGAAGGTGGAGACCTTCAGCGTCGCGTCGCTGCCGAGCGCCTTGGCGAAGAAGCCCTTCTGCACCCCGACCAGGGCCGTGGAGTGCGTGATGTTCGGGAAGAAACCGAGACGGACCTCGGTCGTCGTCTTCGCCGTGTCGCCGCCGGAGGACCCCCCGCCTCCTCCGCAGGCCGCCGCGAGGGCTGTCACCGTGACCGCGGCCAGTGCCACTGCCATCCCCCGGAGCCTGCGAACCCTCATTGACTACTCCTTAATTCCTACTTAATAAGTCGGTTAAGTGCATAAAATGGCAAATGAGTCCTCCTGTCAAGCGGTGGTGACCGTATGGGTGTGAGTCGTTACCAGTTCGTGTTTCTCGGTGCGCCGCCGCCGACGGGACCGTACGGCCGGCCCGCACACATCAAGCGGCAAAGAGCCGTGTCGACCCCTGGACTTGAGGGGTGAATGCCGCCGAGCCGACACCTCGGTACCCCGGCACGCGATAACTTCTTGGAACGCATCCCGCATGCGCCCGAGGAAGCCAACGGACAGGACCCAAGATGCGCGTTTCCGTGATCGGATGCGGTCACCTCGGTGCTCCGCACGCCGTCGCGATGGCCGAGATCGGCCACGAGGTGATCGGCGTCGAGTCGGATCCCGACAGGTGCGGAGCCCTGGGCAACGGCATCGCCCCCTTTTTCGAGGAGGGCTTCGAGGATCTCCTGGTCCGGCACACCTCCTCCGGCCGGCTCCGCTTCACCACCGACCTGGGGGAGGCCGCGGACTTCGCCGACCTGCACTTCATCACGGTCGGCACCCCGCTGCGCGAAGACGGCCATGGCTACGACATGACCCAGGTGATCGACGCGATGCGGTCGCTGGTCCCGCTGCTGAGCAGGCCGGCCACGATCGTCGGCAAGAGCACGGTGATGGTCGGCACCGTCGAACGGCTCCAGAAGATCATCGATGCTGACGCGCGGGTCTCCGGTGTGGAACTGGTCTGGAATCCGGAGTTCCTGCGCGAGGGTCATGCCGTGCGGGACTCCCTGTTCCCCGACCGGGTCGTGGTCGGCCTGACCTCCCGGCAGGCCCGCGAGGCGGTCGAGGAGGTGTACGCGCCGATCCTCGACCACGGGGTGGGGTTGATCCTCACGGACCCGCCCACGGCAGAGGTGATCAAGTCGGCCGCGAACGCGTTCCTGACCACCAAGATCTCGTTCATCAACGCGATAGCCGAGGTGTGCGAGTTCGTCGGAGCGGACGTGAACACGGTCGCCCACGCGATCGGCGTCGACAAGCGGATCGGGCACGACGGGATGCGGCCGGGCATCGGCTACGGCGGCGGGTGCCTGCCCAAGGACGTGGCGGCCTTCACGCACCGCGTCGGCGAGCTGGGCGCGCGGAACGCGCACGGATTCCTGACGGCCGTCGAATCGATCAACGCCGACCGGGTCCCGGCGGCGGTCAGGCTGATCAAGAGGGCGCACGGCGGTCCGATCGACGGCCTTACCATCGCGTTCCTCGGCACGGCGTTCAAGGCCGGAACCAGCGACGTACGCGACTCGCCCGCCCTGCGCCTGGCCGAGAGGCTGGCCGAACGCGGCGCGACACCGGTCATCTACGACCCCGCGGCCATCGCCGCCACTCGCGAGCTGCACCCCGAATTCAGCTACGCCGACACCGCCGAGCAGGCCATCACGGACGCCGATCTCGTCGTGCTCGCCACCGAGTGGCCGGAGTTCACCGCCGATCCCAAGCTCCCCGCGGACACCGCCGACCTGGTACGTCACCGGGTGCTGGTGGACGTGCGCAACGCGGTCGAGCCGGGCCCGTGGCTCGCCGCCGGATGGGAGGTCTGGCAGCTCGGCTGCCGGCCCCAGCGTCCGTAGGCGCGGTGGTCGAGTCAACGACCCCCTCCTGAGGGAGAGGGCTTGAGGCGCGGTGATGCGCTTTGAAGCCCCGCGTTGACCAGCCCTGGCCGTCAGCTCAGGGAGGTGCGTTTTGATGGCCACGTTGAACACGAGATCGCAGACCCACCGGCAGGTGCTTCCTCAGCCTGCCGCTCTGGAATCCGTGGGAGCAGACACGCCCGAGGGTGGGCACGAAACGGCTCACGGACACCGCCTCGCGGCGGTACCTGGTGTTCGACCTGGGCGAGGGGAGATCGAGCGGACCGGCACCCGGTCTGCTCGGCGTCACCCCGAGGGCGCTTCGGTGTCCGAGGGAGCGAACCGTGAGGTTCACCCCGTCGTGTTCGTCCTCGACAGGCACGGCCACCCGCTCGACCCCTGCCATCCTGCCCGTGCCCGCCGCCTGCTGGCGGCCGGGCGGGCGGTGGTGGTGCGTCACACTCCGTTCGTCATCCGTCTCAAGGACCGGTCGGCCGCCGATTCCGTTGTGGCAGGCGTGCAGGTCGGTATCGACCCCGGCTCCAAGCACACCGGCCTGGCCGTGTTCACCGGCCACGACGGGAGCCGGACCGGACGGTATGCGATCCGGCTCGACCACCGGGGCGCGCTGATCCGCGACAGGCTCACCTCGCGAGCCGCGTACCGGCGAGGTAGGCGGTCGCGGAACCTGCGCTACCGCGCCCCCCGGTTTCTCAACCGCACCAAGCCGAAGGGGTGGCTCGCGCCGTCGCTGCGACACCGCGTCGAGACCACCGTGTCGTGGGTGGTGCGGCTGACCCGGTGGGCGCCCGTGAC
This sequence comes from Streptosporangium sp. NPDC005286, assembly GCF_040607515.1. Lineage (NCBI taxonomy): Bacteria > Bacillati > Actinomycetota > Actinomycetes > Streptosporangiales > Streptosporangiaceae > Streptosporangium > Streptosporangium sp. NPDC005286. The sequence continues at coordinate 5,327 of NZ_JBEXGU010000012.1, forward strand.
CGCCGTGCACGTGGAGCGGGTCGCGTTCGACACGCACGCCCTGTCGGCCGGGCGGCCGCTCGAAGGAGTGGAGTACCAGCAGGGCACCCTCGCCGGGTACGAGGTCCGCGAATACCTGCTGGCGAAGTGGGGCCGGGCGTGCGCGTACTGCGGCAAGCAGGATGTGCCGTTGAACATCGATCACATCCACCCGCGTTCCCGGGGCGGCTCGGACCGGATCAGCAACCTCACCCTGGCCTGCGTCCGGTGCAACCAGGCCAAGAACGCCACCCCGATCGAGGAATTCCTCAAAGGCAGGCCCGCCCTGCTGGCGAGGATCCTCCGGCAGGCGAAGGCTCCACTGCGGGACGCCGCCGCCGTCAACGCCACCCGGTGGGCGCTGTGGCGGGCACTGGAGGCGACCGGCCTGCCCGTTCACACCGCGTCCGGTGGCCGTACGAAGTGGAACCGCTCTCGCACCGGCGCGCCGAAGTCGCACACATTGGACGCGCTGCATGTCGGCTCGCTCGACACCGTGACCACCTGGCCGTCCACCGTGCTCGTGGCCACGGCGACCGGTCGCGGCACCTACGCCCGCACCACCCCCGACCGATACGGGTTCCCCCGCCTTGTCCGGCCACGGAGCAAACTGCACCACGGCTTCCAAACCGGCGACCTGGTCCGCGCGAACGTCCCGGCGGGCAAGAAGGCCGGGGTTCACGCCGGGCGAGTCCTGGTCCGTTCCTCCGGCTCGTTCGACATCACCACCCGGCACGGTCGCGTCGCGGGGATCAACCACCGGCACGTCCGTCATCTTCAGCGCGCGGACGGCTACGGCTACACGACTCAGAAAGAAGCCGATCGAAATGACTGACCGGTCAGGGCACGCTCGGGCCTTGGCGGCCCTCCCGCTCCCGATTCCTCCCCGGCCTGAAGGCCGGAGCATCCTCGGGAGGTTGCGGTGAAAGCGGACGTGGAAGGGCGGGAGGCGGCAGTGCCGGGCTGCTGGCGTCCCCGGATGGTGGTGGCCGACTCCCTCCACCATCCTCGTCGGGCCGGCTTCGGGCCTCGTTCTGACGCGTTCAGCCGGCGGCGCTCAGGTAGCGGACGCGTACGGTGTTGCGGACGGCCTTTCCGTCCTGCTCGTCGGTGTACTCGGCGACCTTGACGTAGCCGTGGTCGTCGTAGATGCGTCCCAGCTCGGGGCTGCCCGCCCAGTGGTCCAGAGCCAGTGCGGGAGCGCTGTGCGCCCTGGCGAGACGCGCGGCTTCCTCCAGCAGGGCCGAACCGACGCCGCGGCCGTCGGGGCCGCGGTCGGTCATCACGGTGTGGATGAACACCGATCCGTCGGGCACCACGGCGGCGGGGATCCGTGGCGGAATCATGGGCGCGGCGGCCAGCATCCCGACGCACCGGCCGTCCCGTTCGACCAGGGTGATGACGCCCTGGCGCGTCCAGTCGGAGACCCGGTCGGGAAAGCCCGGGATTCGGGAGAACGGTACCGTTCCCCATTGCTCCGGGCGGTCCTGGGCGATGAGCCATGCGTGGACGGAGTCCATCAGGGACAGCAGGGCCGGAACGTCGTCGGTCGTCGCCGACCGCGGCTGGACGGAAGGACGTGGCATCGGGGGCTCCCGGAGGTTAGACTTCACGCGACCCAATTAATTCAACTTTCTAAGGGTTAGATTGTCAAAGCAAAATAGGGTCCATGCCGTGACCAGGGCCGTTCAGGAGCTCCAGGACGCCACCGATCTCATTGACGAGCTGGCGGCCCGGCGCCTCGGCGTCAACCGCACCGACCTGAGGTGCCTGAGCCGGTTGACCGCCCGCGGCCCGCTCACCGCGAGCGAGCTGGCGGCCGCCGCCGGTCTCACCGGAGGTGCCGCCACCACCGCGATCGACCGGCTGGAGCAGGCCGGCCTGGCCACGCGGATCCGCGACACGGCGGACCGGCGCCGGGTCCTGGTGAACCTGACCGAACAGGGGCAGAGAGCCGTGCAGGAGGTCTGGGGGCCGATCGTGACCGAGGCGCAGACCGAACTTCTCCGGCTCAGCACCGCCGAACTCGACACCATCGAGACGTTCCTGCGCCAGGCGCTGCACAACCAGGTCCGGCACGCCGACCGCCTGCGCCGACCGGCCGAACCGCCGGACCACGGGGGCATCGCGTGAGGATCGTCTTGCCGGCGGTGGTGCGCCGACGGTGTCCGGATGGCCCCTGACCACGGGGAGAACCGCCGGGCTCACAACACTCCCCGCCGCGAGGGGTGGGTTCAGGTGCTTAGCCACGGTCTGCTCACAGGTCAGGCAGGTGCCGCAGCCGAGGGTGAAGGCGGCGCGGGTGCGCAGCACGTCTCTTCCAGGAAGGCGTGGAGTTTCGTGCAGGCGCCGAACCTCGGGACGTCCTCGAAAACTGTCGGTCCCTGTCGTCACCATCGACGGAGGCTCCCCAACCTCACCCCCGGAGGCTGCTGATGACCCGACGACGTACACCGGCCGGACGAAGACCCCGCCGCCGCAAGGACAACGCGGACTGGCTGCTCTGGCTGGTCGCCGTCGTCTTCCTCCTGGCGGTCGCAGGCTGGCTCATCGACCTGGTCGTCGCCAACTGGCCACTGATCATCGGCCTCACGGTCGCGCTGGTGGCGGGGCTGGTCGGCCTGCTCGTGCTCCGGCAGCGAACGATCGACGCCCGGCAGCGGGAATGGCTGAGAGACAACGCCCATCTCGAACGCGTCGACCAGATGACCGGCGTTCAGTTCGAGTCACTCGTCGAGGCACTGCTTCGGCGGGATGGGTTCCACAAGGTCCGCAGGGTCGGCGGCAGCGGTGACGGCGGTGTCGACGTCATCGGGACCGCTCCCACCGGCGACCTCTTCGTCGTTCAGTGCAAGCGCTGGGCCAAGTCTGTCGGCTCACCCGAGGTCCGAAACCTCCTCGGCGCCCTCCATGCCTATCCCGGGCACCGAGGTGTTCTCGTCGCCACGACGCGCTTCACCGCCCCGGCCAAACAGTGTGCGGTGGGAACGGATCTGCTTCTGATCGACCGCGAGCAACTCGCCGCCTGGCTGAACGGAGCCGCGGCCCTTGCTCCGTCAGCGCGCGCGACCGGCGGCTTATGGCCTCCGCGACACCAACGCTGATCACGCACCTTCCCCCAGGCGCCCCAGCGCGGTGCGTACTCGCAGCAGCACCGTTTCGAAGTCATCCCAGGGGTGAAGGGAGGGGATGCGGGACGGCCTTCCGCTCGTAACGGACGGGTTCGACAGGACGGCCGGGTGCCGTCGGCCGTGGTCGTGCAGGATCTTGGCTCATTTCGCGGCAGATGCCGCGGGTTCGGCCGAGGCGGCGCCGGGCTTGCCGCGCAGCGGTACCTCCTTGATGAACACGGCGGCGGCGAAGGCGCCGACCAGGAAGATCTGCTGCGTGCCGTGTCAGGTCCGAGGTGATGTTTCGGGGGCGACGAGTTCGACCTCGAATCCGTCGGCGTCCTCCAGGTAGGCGGCATAGTGCCGCTCGCCACCGGCATGGGGATGACGTTCCGGGAACAGCAGGGTCCAGCCGTGCCGCGGTGCCCGCTCGGCCAGGGCGTCGACCATGGCCCGGCTCTCGATGTGGAAGGCGAGATGGTTCAGGCCAGGGCGGCGCCGGTCGTGTTCGTCCGCGCTGAGAGCGGGCGACTGCTCAAGGACCAGATAGGTGGAGCCGAGCCGCCAGCTACGCCCGTCGGCCCAGTTCTGGAAGAGGGTGTAGCCCAGCTCGCCCAGCAGCCACCCCCAGCCGGCGACGGCCCGTGGCAGGTCCGGCACCCAGAGCTCGACATGGTGCAGCATGCCGGTGGTCATCTTGCTCATCCCGCGATCCCTTCCGTACGTCCGACCAGGATGGCGTACTTGGAACCGGGCTCCGGCTCGACCAGAGGGCGACCTGCCGTTCGGCACCGGGAAGCTACGATGACAGGTGTGACCCGGCAGGAGATGGGACGGCGAGCTACCGGCGCCGAGCCGCGATAGAAGAGGCGACACCGCCTCACCGTGCTCGGCTTCGCCCCGCCGATCACCCATCTCACGCCCAGGGCCTCTCCTTGTCACCAGACACTTCCCATGACCCGTTCCCGCTGGGACGTACAGCCGTACGTCTGTCCTGGGATCGGACCCCCACCCGGTTGCGCTCTTTCCTGGCCGCGCACCTCGGCGCGCCCGTTGTCGCCGCTCAGGTTCAGGGGGGCGGTTTCACCCCTGGCATCGCGGTGCGTCTCGACCTCGGCGGGGAGTGGGTGTTCGTCAAGGCCATCCCCGTCGGGCACCCGCTGGCCGACACGTACCGGACCGAGGCGGCGACCGCCGTGCGGCTTCCGCGACAGGCGCCGGCGCCGGGGCTGCGCTGGCACGGTGACCAGGCAGGCTGGGTAGTCCTGATCTTCGACGATGTCGCGGGGACCCACCCTGATCTTTCCCCCGGCTCGCCCGACATCGGTATCACGGTCGCCGCGCTGTCGGCGATGACCGAGATCCTCACTCCCACTCCTGCGGGTGATCTGCCATCGACCTCCGCCACCCGCGGGCGGTGGTTGCGCGGCTGGGCGGAGCTGTCCCAGTCGCCTCCCGATGACCTCGGAGACTGGGAGCGTCGTCATCTCCCCGTACTGGCCGACCTGGAGTCCCGATGGTTGGGCGGCGCGGACGGCAGCACGCTGGTGCACGGCGACATCCGCCCTGACAACCTGCTCATCACCTCAGCGGGGATCGTGATGGTCGTCGACTGGGCACAACCCGGCAACGGAGCGGCCTGGCAGGACATCACCGACCTCATCCCCCATCTCATCATGGCGGGCCACACCCCCCAAGCCGCGGAGACGACCCTGACCGGTGTCCCGGCGTGGGAGGCCGTCCCGCCCGATGTGATCACCGGCTACGCGGCGGCCTACGCCGGGTACTGGACCCGCATGGCCCGCCGGCCCGATCCTCCGGGGGTGCCCCACCTGCGGGCCTACCAGCGACGGGCCGGCCAAGCCGCACTCGCCTGGACGAAGTACCGCACCAGCTGACATACCGTGTTCCTTCTCGGAACGTTCCCGGCGTAGGCGTGCATTGCCGTTGCACAGGACCTCGGCTTCGACCAGGGGAGAGGCAACCATCTCGGCCTCTCGGGCGAAGATTCCATCGAACACCGCGGCGGCGCTGCGCCACCGCTCCTCGCCCATGCTCTTGTTGATGTCCTCATTACGGGTGATCAAGTCGAGATACACGTTGGCGTCGGGATACACGCGGGGGAGGCTAGGCACGCCTCGCCTCCCGGATGTAGTCGTCGACGCTCTGACCGCCCAGCCAGTCCGGTGCGATCCCCAGCAGCTCCGCAACCGGTGCGACTCTTTCCTGGTCTTCGGGGAGAGGCTCCAGGTGTTCAATATCGATACCGAGGCCGTCGCTCGCGCCGCGTCATCGCCGGCTCCTCAGCGGTAGGGGGTCGCACCCGGGTTGAACAGCACGTGAGCATCATGGACCGTTGCCCGAGTCCGGGCGACCGCTTCTGCCAAAAGGGCCTGACCTTGGGGTGGTGTGTCGGCTGGTGGGTGCGGTGGGCGGGGTCGAGGATGTCGCCGACCTCGCTCAGGTGCTCTTGATCCCAACCGGTCGATGTCGTCCATCGACCCGATAGCTCGATCGGCCTATCGGTCGTGGACCGGAATCGGCTCAGCTAGCGCAGCGCGCCCGGGAGGTGCGGGGAAGGGGTCGGCGAAATACTGGGTCTCGTGCGTGACAAGGCCATCGGTGATCTCCATGACACTGAGCGAGTATGTGGGTACGCCGTCATAGGTGATCACGCACTCGCTCACCCAAAGGTCGCCGCCGCCCAGGATCCGGCGGATGGTGAAGTGGCGTTCGGTCGGGTGCCCGCCGCGTTGCGCTTGGATCCTTGACCGGCCTCTGAAGCGCTCGCCCGACTGCGGGTAGTCCAGGATCGCGTCTGCAGCGTAGATCGCGTGCTCAGCGTCGACGTCCCCCCGTTCGGAGGCCTCCCAGTGCTGTTGGAGCCGAGCCCGGATATCGGCTTCAGGATCAATTTCGCTGTTCATCCGTTAGCCCCCTCATGACCAGAAGGAATGTCGCCGGCTCGCAAGACAGATGTTACCGAGGGTTCTCGTGCGGCTTGGGACCTCGGTAGCCGGACCCCGGCCCCGGTGCAAGGCGGCGCTCAGGGGCTAGGTTCGTGGGATGAGCGTCCGATCTCACGCCTGGTGCGGTCGAACACCTCCGGCAGCTCGGGGAAGTCGACCCGCGGCAGCATGTCGTCGACCAGCGACCGCAGTTCCTTCATCAGCGGCGGCTCGTCGATCGGGCCCAGCTTCTCTAGCTGCAGGCGGCCGCTGACGAACTGCACCGCGGTGTTGGCGCCGAGCCCGTCCAGCACCCGCGCATACGCGCCCTCCAGCGCACTCGGCCACACTGATATTGGGCGCTGTAGGCGTCAGTGTGCGCCTGGCGGAGAGCATCGCGGACGCTGCGGCGTGTATCCCCCACGCAGTCAGAGGATTCGTACCCAGAGGTAGGCGGGTCGGGCCGAAGATGGGAGATCTTCTACGGCTACGGTGTGAAAACTGGTGGCCAGGTGCTTGGCCCGAATCTCACCGCATCGCCAAGGCGATACCTCGGCCGGCGAAGGCCGAGGTGGTCACCCGGCTTGGGGTGCGCCGGCGCACCGACCAGCCCGGCATCGACATTCACGGCATGGCCGTATCTGTCGAACAGGAGTCAAGTCAATCGGTCAAATTGGGCCTTCTCAGCCGCCCGGTTGGCGGGTTATCAAGAGCCTGAGCCCCGCTCACGACCACCACTCCGATGTGGACGAAGGATGACATGCGCCGGCTATGGGCAGTGATCGTACGAACGCTCTGCATCGCGGCCCTGGCCGCGACCGGGCTCGCCGCGGCCGCCACGGACGCCGCGGCGGCCGAGCCTCCCCGCTGGGGGTTCGCCGTCGTCAGGAGCGGCGCCGTCGTGGACTCCATGCGCCAGGCGGGCTCGTGGCCGGACGGGCTCAAGGTCGAGGCCACCCCGGGCGGCCCCGGCCAGGTGTTCGTGAAGTTCCCGCAGATCGGCATGGCCGCCGGGGGAGTCGCCCACGTCACGGCGATCTCCCAGTCCGCCGACTGGTGCCAGGTCCAGGGCTGGTGGCAGTCGGGCGCCGACGAGATCGTGGCGGTGCAGTGCCACCGGTACGGTGTGGGCCCGATCACCTCGTGGTTCTCCGTCACCTTCGGGTACAGCGCCCAGTACCTGCCCGCGCCCCAGGCGTTCGGGTACGTGCACTGGGACGGCTCCGCCGTGGCCGCGCGGTTCAACTCCTCGGCGCCGACCGCGGTGAACACCGCCGAGCCGTTGACGGCCCCGGGAACGTGGCGGGTCACCCTGCCGGGGCTCGGCTCGGCGGGCCACGCCGGGAACATCCAGGTCACCGCGGTCGACTCGGCCGTACCGGCACGCTGCAAGCTGGGCGGATGGACCGCGACGACGGCCGCGCAGAGCATCGTGGTGCGCTGCTACGACGCCACCGGCACATCGCTGAACACCGGATGGAGCCTGACCTACCACCGCGAGCGGGCCATCACCTGGACACCCCAGCCGTACCGCTTCGCCTACACCTTCGACAACGCCCCCGACACCCTGGGCGCCTACCGGCCGACGCCGTACCCGGTCAGCTACAACTCGCAGTCCGGGGGCGTGCAGCTCAGCAGGTCCGCGGTCGCCAGGAAGCAGGTGATCTTCGGCAACACCGGATACCGGGACAACGTCCAGGTCACCGCGTTCGGCTACGGCTCGGAGTTCTGCAACCTGCTCGCCCCCTGGGAGTCGTACCCGGCGTACGTGAGCATCCGGTACGTCACCTGCTACAACGGCGCCGTCCAGGTCGACCACCCGGCGATGATCACGTACGTGGCCCGCTAGTGCGGTGTTCGTCGGCGTGCACCGTGTTTCCGGTGGGTGTTTGAGTACTCGCACCCGCTCATCGATCAGGGGCGCGGTGATTCCGGCACGTGTCGCTCTGTCGTGGAGGATTCGGATGGGCGGCCGACCTGCCGCCGTTCCGCATCAAGATCCGGGACGCTGCGGGGATCACCGGCCTGGAGGGGCCCGATCTGCCGTCGAAACCGATCAAGGTCTTGGCCTGCCACCGCCATGGCCGGGCACCTGGGACGAGCTGAATACTTTGCCTTTGCGCTAAGTGTTTCGGCGGGCAATACTTAGCCGCATGGCACAGTATTCGGCCGAGCTCGACGGCGTGTTCGTCGCCCTCGCCGACCCGACGCGGCGCGGCGTCATCCGACGCCTTGGCCGCGGTCCGACGAGTGTGGGCGATCTCGCCCGCGAGTTCCCGATGACCCTTCCCTCCTTTATGAAGCACGTGCGGACGCTCGAGGAGAACGGCCTGATCCGCACGGTCAAGCTCGGCCGGGTGCGCACCTGCGTGCTCAACCGTGACCGTCTCGCCCTCGTCGACGGCTGGCTCGCGGAGCAGCGCCAGATCTGGGAAGAGCGCACCGACCGGCTCGAACGCCTCGTCACCGATCCGATGGAGGAACAACCATGAACCCCGATCTTGACCTGACCCTGCAGCGGGTCATCCGCGCCCCCCGCGCCGCCGTGTGGAGCGCGTGGATCGATCCCTCCCGCTTTGAGAAGTGGTGGGTCCCGGCGCCGACCGTGTGCCGCGTCGACCGCCTCGACGTCCGGCCCGGCGGCGCGCTCGTGACGCGACTGAGCGACGACGGGGTGGACTTCGTCCCGCACATCAACGCGAGCTTCCTCGTCGTCGACGAGCTCGAGCGGATTGTGTTCACGAACGCGATCGACAGCGCCTGGCGCCCCGCGAATCCCGCGCCGGTGCCCATGACAGCCGAGATCACGCTGAGCGATCATCCGGACGGTACGGACTACCGGATCATCGTCCGGCACGGCGATCCGGCCGCCCGCGCCCGCCACGAGGAACTCGGCTTCTTCGAAGGCTATGGCTCGGTCACCAAGCAACTCGCCGTGGTCGCGGAGAGCCAGGCCGCGCGGTGAAAATCGCTCTCACGGAGTTCGTCACCCTCGACGGGGTCAGCCAGGGCCCCGGCTCGCCGACCGAGGATACGAGCGACGGCTTCACCCGGGGCGGCTGGCTCGTGCCCCACCTGGACGAACTCTTCGTCCGGCGTACCTCCGACTGGCTGGACCTCGCCGACGGTCTGCTGTTCGGGCGGCGAACCTACGAAGCGTTCGCCCGGGACTGGCCGCAGATCACCGACCCGGACGACCCGTACACCGAGCGGATGAACTCACTACCGAAGTACGTGGTGACCAACACCCGCACCGAAGGGAGTTGGCATCCGACGACCGTGCTCCGTGGTGACCCGATCCAGACCGTCGGGGAACTCAAGGCGCAGCCAGGACGGGAACTCCAGATCCACGGGAGTGCGCGACTCGGCAACGCCCTGTTGGCGGCGGGCCTCGTCGACACGCTCCGGCTTGTCGTCGCCCCGGTCGTGACCGGTTCCGGGCGGCGGCTGCTCGACCACCCGAGCGGACCCGTCGGCCTTCAACTCGTCCGCCACGAGGTGACGGCGAACGGCCTGCTGCTGCTCCAGTACGAGACTGTCGGTGCTGCCCCGGTAGCGGAATACGAGGGCGTCACGGCCTTTGTCTAGTGCGGTGACCAGGACCGGATACGTTCACCGGGTTTGATCACGCCGCATTCTCGCACCTACAACGCCCCGTAACTCGACTTCGGGCGCCGGAGTGGGCGGGGTGGTGCGGCCACTGTCCGAACACGGACATATCCGACGCCGCCTCCCGGTCACCTGGGACGCGTGACCGGGAGGCGGTGACGGGTCCGAACCGGACCGGTCGCTGAGAGGTGAGGTAGGGCGGCGGCGACCGGACACCGGAGCCGCGGACGCTGTCAGCCGGTGGGGCGCAGGTCGGCGGCGTCCGGGTCGGGGACGGGCTGGGACGCGGCCGCGGCGACCCGGGCACGCGGACCGGGGAGCCTGAGGGCGGCCAGGACGGCCGTCAGCATGACGGCGCCCAGGACGTAGACGGCGGCGCGCATTCCCTCGGCGGAGGCGGCGCGCAGGGCCTGCCCGGACAGCCCTTCAATGTCGTGGTTGGCGACAGCCACAAGAACCGCCAGACCCGCGGCGGTTCCCACTTGCAGCGCGGTGGAGGCCACCCCGGAGGCCAGGCCCTGTTCGTCCGCCGAGACGCCGGTGCCGGCGGCGATCCACATGGCCTCGTAGGTGATGCCCATGCCCAGACCGATGACGACGACCCCGGCCAGGACGGTGAGGACGGATCCGTCCGCGTGCATGCCGGGGGCGAGGAACGCAGCGCCCACGGCGTTGACGACGATGCCGGTGATCAGCGCGCTCCGGGTGCCGAAGCGGTGGATCAGCCTCTCGCTGAGGAAGTTTCCTGCCGTGATCGACAGGGTCGGGCCAAGGAACGCCAGCCCGGTCTCCAGGGCGCTGAAGCCAAGGACGTCCTGGAAGTACAGGGTCAGGAAGTACGGCACGGCCTGCATCGTCAGCCCGAAGACGAGAATGACCACGACCGCTCCGCTGAGCGCGCGGTTGCGGAACAGTCGCAGCGGCATCAGCGGTGTCCGACCCCAGGCCTGGACGCGCAGGAACGTGGCCAGCAGGACCGCCGCGAGAACGGCCGCGGCTATCACCTCGGCCCGTGCCCAGCCGACCTCGGAGCCGTGCGCGACCGCGAAGATCAACAGCGTGATGCCCGCGGTACCGGTCAGGGTTCCGAGCACGTCGACGCTTCCTCTGCTGACGCGGCCGTCGGGGGGCAGCAGGGCGAAGGCGGCGACGGCACCCGCGACGGCCAGCGGGACGTTGACGTAGAACACGGCCTGCCAGCCCAGGGCCTGGGTGAGCACCCCGCCGGCCAGTGCGCCCGCGGTGAGCCCGCCGGCGCCCGCCATGGCCCAGACCGTCAGCGCACGGTTGCGCTCCCTGCCCTCGGCGAAGGCGGTGTTGACCAGGGCCAGCACCGCGGGGAACAGCACCGCACCGGCGAGGCCCTGCAAGGCGCGCGCGGCGAGCAGCACCGCCGGCGCCGTGGCCAGGCCGCCCAGCACGGAGGCCGCGCCGTACAGCGCCATGCCGAGCACGAACATCCGCCGACGTCCCATCAGGTCGGACAGCCGACCGCCGAACAGCAGGAAGCCTCCGTAGAGGACGGCGTACGCGGTGACCACCCATTGCAGGGTGTGCGGTGTGAAGCCGACATCGGCGGCGATGTCGGGCAGGGCGACATAGATGATGGTGAAGTCGAGGCTGATGATCAGATGCCCGAGCGCGAGCAGCGCGAGGCTCCATCCCGGCCGTCGGCTGCGGGCCGGGGACTGAGTTGTGGACATGGGTGTGCCTTTCGTCCGTGTGTGGTTCGGTGGCCTGTCATGGCTGCACCGGGACCGGCGGACATTTGTTGGCACACCCCTTGAGGGCACTGGGGTGGGCGGCGCCCGGGCTCGGTCCGTCCGGTCCGGTCATCGCCCCTCCCCTCCCTGCGTGCTCTGCGCTGTCTTCGGTACGAATATGCCGCTCGCCGCGGGCCACGACATCGGACGCCCGGTCAGCATGGCCCGGGACCTTGGACCTAGGACCAGCGGAGGTCTCCGTGGCGAGAACGCGAGGCCGTTGGCCTGTGGGCCTTCGAGGAGGCTGAGTGCGGCAATCGGGGTGTCGCTTCGCGCGTACCTGGTGACACGCCCCATAACGACAGGCATGGTCGGGCGGACTGTTTGACCTCAAGTGCGGTTGAGTTCCTAGGTTCGTCAGCGACTCATCCAGACAAGACGACCAAAGGAACTCGACTGTGACGACCTTGGTGACAGGCGCCACCGGGAACACCGGCCGGCACGTTGTGGCAGAGCTGGTCCGCCGAGGAGAGCGGGTTCGGGCCCTGACGCGAGACCCGGCTGCGAACGCGGGAAGATTTCCGGCCGAGGTGGAGCTGGTGGCCGGCACGCACAACACACCAGAGAAGTTGGACGCCGCACTCCACGGCGTCAGCCGGCTGCATATCACGGTGACCGCTGGACTTGCCGAGGTCGGGCCCGAGCTGGTCCAGCGGGCGGTCGCCGCGGGCGTTCAGCGCTTCACCGTGCTGTGGGGCGGCTGGGTGGGCCCGGTCGAGCAGGCGGTGGCGGACTCAGGCGTGGAATGGACACGTCTGGAAGCACAAGAGTTCATGTCCAACACGTTGAGCTGGGCCGAATCGATCCGAGCCGAAGGAGTGGTCCGAGAACCGTACGACTTTCCCAGCGCGCTGGTGCACGAGGCCGACATCGCGGCCGTGGCAGCCGTCGCACTGCTCGATGACGGCCACGCGGGGCAGTCCTACAACCTCACCGGACCCGAACCGCTGACCCCAAGTGAGCGGGTCGCGATCCTGTCGCGGACGCTCCGTCGCGACATCGCCTTCGAGCCGATAACGCACGAACAGGCGATCGACAGGCTGATGGCCACCGGAGTGTCCCGGGCGGACGCCGAGTATGTCGTTGGCTGGTATGCCGCGTCCAATGATTCCTCCAAGACCGTGGACGACACGGTCGCAAGGGTGACCGGCCGTCCGGCACGTACGTTCATGCAGTGGGTGGACGAGCACGCAGACCGTTTCTAGCGTTTCCAGGCCGGGGGTGATCTCTATCGGCTGAACGCGCCCACGCCGGCCGATCTCCCTCTGTCCGGAACCCTCGTAGCACCCCAACCACGACCGAATAGGCGACGGTTGATTACGCGAGGTCGCCAGAGTGGCACCCCATCATGTGCCGCCGCCGATCCACCCCGCCGCTGTAGATCCGCGGCCGACGTCCGTCCCCTCGCGCAGGGCGGTCACGTCACGTGCGCTCGATCGGCAGGGCCGGGCTGGTCGGGTGTTCCGTGGCTGGGCCAGGCGACGTCGTCAACCGCCAGAAATGGCTCGTGGGCCACGGCCGCGGGGGTCACCCCGGCGAACTCCATGATGTCCCGATGCAGGTGGGACTGGTCGGCGTAGCCGCCGTCCGCCGCGACCCCGGCCGCGTCGTGCCCCGCGGCCAGGCGGTGGGCGGCATGGTCGAAGCGGACCAGCTTCGCGGCGCGCTTAGGCGGCAGGCCGATCTGCGCGTGGAATCGCGACCACAGGCGCTTACGGCTCCATCCGAGCTCGGCCGCCAGCCGCTCCACCCGAACCAGGCCGCGGCTGACCACGATCCGGTGCCAGGCCCAGGCCACCTCCGGCTCGACCGGCGACCCCACCTCACGCCGACGGGCGAGCAACGCCTCGATCAACGCGAAGCGATCCTGCCAGGAGGAGACCTCGCCCAGTTGCTCGCTGATCCGTGACGCCTGCCTGCCCCACAGGTCGTCCAGCGTCACCACGTAGCCGTTCAGCTCGGCCGGGGCGACGCCCAGAATCGCGCGGGCGACCACAGGGGACAGGCGCATCTGAACACACGCGATGTTCTGGCCTCGCACCCACACCGCGCCGCCGAGTCCGAGCCCGGCGACAAGACTTCCCCGGTGCTGCCGCCCGGCGACGTCCTCAACGACGGGCGGGCCGGCCCCCAAGTCCAGAACCAGCGTCACGGCCGGGTGCGGAATCATCCGGTGACCCTCCGGAGCCATGCCCTGGTCGCGGAAGCCGGCCATGGTGACACCCGCCACCCGGCTGCGCCGCACTGAGGATGCAACGTCCCACATAACGGCATCGTCACGTCCGCGCACAGTGGACCGCATGCTCCCATGCTAGGGGAGCCGAGCGAGGGGAACATTTGTCCAATACACCGGCGCGCACCGGCGGCGACAGTGGGCTCATGACCATTCCGGACGGCACTACGGAAAGTTCGACCCTGGCCCTGGACGACGGCGACGTCTACGTGTGCCAGGACGGCCCCCACGATGCCCCCGCACTCGTCCTCATCCACGGGTCCGCCTCCTCGGCACGCTCGTGGGACGCGCTGGTTCCGATGCTGACCGGATCCCATCGCGTCATCCGGATCGACCTGCTCGGGCACGGCCGATCGGCCAAACCGGACGGCCACAGCTACGCGACCCCGGACCAGGCACGCCGGGTCGGACAGGCACTGGACCGGCTCGGCGTCAAGCACGCCATATTCGTCGGCCATTCCAGCGGCGGCGTGGTCGCCACCGCCCTCGCCGAGCAACGACCCGATCTGGTGACCGCGCTCGTGCTCATCAACACCGGACCCAGCCTGGACGCCTTCATCGTGGCGGGGTCCGCCGCCATCGACCCCACGCAGTGGCCGCCGACCGACGAGCAGATCCGCCAGTTCGCGAGCACCGGTTTCAGCCGCGCCGGCTACCAGATCCCGCAGCAGCTCCTGGACGAGGTGCGCGCCATGACCTACCACACGCTCACCATGACGATGCAGGCCACAAGCGGCTACCTGAAGCAGCAGGCGCTCCCGGAGCGGCTGGCGGTCCTCGGCAAGCCGCTGCTGGTGATCTTCGGCGAGGACGACCGGAGGTGGCGCTCCTCGTCCGCCGCCGATTACCGCGCCGTTTCCGGCGCGAGGGTCGAGCTGCTGCCCGGTCTCGGACACTCACCCATCCTGGAGGATCCGCAGCGGACCGCCACACCCCTGCTGGCCTTCGCCGAGATCCACACCGCCTCTTCGACAGAACGATGACCACCACCACCGACCTCGCTCAGACGATCGAGCAACCGGATGCCGATTCCGCGGCGAGACAGAGCATGACACCGCTGCTCCGCCCTCATCTGCGGAGTTTCGCGGCTGTGGTGATCCTCCAGGTCATCGGCGCGCTCGCGGGTCTGGCCCCGCTGCTGGCGGTCGTCGAACTGGGCCGTACCCTGCTGTCGCCCGGCCCGATCGACCACGCTCACGTCTGGACCGTGGTGATCGCGGGTGCGGCCGGCCTGCTCGTCCGGCTGCTGTTCACCGCCGCGTCGTCGGGAATCGGACATGTTCTCGACAGCCGGGTGCAACTGACGTTCCGCCGGCGGCTGGCCGCGTCGCTGGGACGCGTCCCGATCGGCTGGTTCTCCCGGCGCCACACCGGCGAGCTGGCCAAGGTGGTGGGCGAGGACGTGAGCGCCGTGCACCCGTTCATCGCCCACGCCCCCGGCGAGCTCGTCGCCGCGTTCGTGGTGCCGCTGGTGTCGCTGATCTACTTGTTCACCGTCGACTGGCGGCTCACGCTGATCACGCTGATCCCGGTGGTGCTGGCGATAGCGCTGGTCCCGCTGCTGATGCTGCCCGCCAGGACGCGCGAGCAGGAGGCCTACGACGCGGCCATGGGACGGATCGCCAGTTCCGTCGTCGAGTTCGTGCAAGGCATCTCGGTGGTCAAGGCGTTCGGCGGAGGCGAGCGCGCCCACCGCACGTTCCTGACGGCCGCCGACGACTTCGTCAGCATCTTCTCCCGCTGGGTGCGCGGCATGTCCGTGATCGCCGCCGGGATGCAGCTGGCGCTGTCGCCGCCGTTCGTGCTGCTCATCGTGCTGATCGGTGGCGCGGCGCTGATCACGTCCGGTGGCCTGGCCCCGGCGGATCTGCTGCCGTTCCTGCTGCTCGGGCTGGGACTGACCGCTCCGGTGGCGGCGCTCGGCCACGGCTTCGACGATCTGCAGAGCGCCGGCCGCGCGGTCGGCCGGATCAAAGACGTGCTCGCGGTCCGGCCACTGCCCGAGCCCGCCCACCCGCGTCCGCCGCAGGGGCACCGGGTGGAACTGCGTGACGTCCGCTTCGCCTACGACGCCGACCACGAGGTGCTGCGCGGCATCGACCTGGTGCTGGAGCCGGGGACGGTCACCGCGGTCGTCGGGCCGTCGGGAAGCGGCAAGTCCACGCTGGTCCAGCTGCTGCCGCGGTTCTTCGACCCCACCCACGGCTCGGTTCTTCTTGGCGGCGTCGATCTGCGCGAGATCGGCAGCCGGGAGCTGTATCGGCAGGTGTCCTTCGTCTTCCAGGACGTCCATCTGCTGCGTGTCTCGGTCGCCGACAACATCGCGCTGGCGGTGCCGCGGGCCGGCCGCGACGACGTGGTCCGCGCCGCCCAGCTGGCCGGCATCCACGACCGCATCCTCCAGCTGCCGCGCGGATACGACACGGTGCTCGGTGAAGAGGCCAAGCTGTCCGGAGGCGAGGCGCAGCGGATCTCGATCGCCCGCGCGCTGCTGGCCGACGCGCCCGTTCTGGTGCTGGACGAGGCGACCTCCTTCGCCGACCCGCAGACCGAACAGGCGGTCCGCCGGGCCCTGGCGACGCTGAGCGGTGACCGCACGATCGTCGTCATCGCCCACCGGTTGGAGACGGTCGCCGACGCCGACACCGTCGTGGTGCTGGAGAACGGAGCGATCGTCGAACGCGGCAGGCCCGCCGACCTGCTGACACGAGGCGGAAGGTTCGCCGCGTTCTGGCGATCCCACCGATCCGCCGAGATCGAAACCCACGGTGGCGTACTGCGAGGAGACGAGCCCCGATGATCCGAATGCTGCTGCGCGTGCTCGGAGACGAGTACGCCCGGGCGATGCGCCGCACCGTGATCCTGATGACGATCACCGCGGTGGTCGAAGGTTTGTCCTACGCGCTGCTGGTCCCGGTGCTGCGGGCGCTGCTCGGCAGTACGCCCGCGGACGCCGTGCCCTGGCTGGTCGCGTTCGGGGCCGCGGTCGCCCTCTACGCCGTGCTGCGCTACATCAGCGACTTGTCCGGCATGCGGGTCGGGACCACCATGTTGCGCGGCATGTATCACCGGCTCGGCGAGCACCTGGCCCGCCTCCCCCTCGGCTGGTACAACGCCGGTCGCATCGGCGAGGTGTCCGTCCTGGCCGGCCGCGGCCTCCTGCAAGCCATGGGCGTGGCCGCGCATCTGCTGGCACCGTTCATCTCCGCCCTGGTCACGCCCCTGACCATCGTGGCCGTGATGACCGCCTTCAACTGGCGGATGGGGCTGGCCGCGTTGCTCGCCGCACCCGTCGTGGCGGCGATCCAGGCCTGGACGGCACGCGCGACGGCCGCCGCCGACGCCGAGCGTCACGAACGCGACCAGGAGGCCGGCGGGCGCGTCATCGAATTCCTCCAGGCCCAGCCGGTGCTGCGGGCCGGCGGCCGGACCGGCGAACGCTTCCAGCTGCTCGATGACTCGCTGCTGGATGTCCAGCGCGCCTCCCGCCGTACCGTGCTGGCGACGCTGCCCAGCGCCGTGGGGCTGACGCTCACCGTGCAGGCGACCTTCACCGGGCTACTGGTCCTGGGCGCCCACCTCGCGCTCGGCGGGAACATCGGCGCGGCGGAGATCCTGGCGATCCTGGTGCTGGCCGCCCGCTGCGCCGACCCGCTGCTGTCGCTGTCGGACATCGGCGGCAAACTCCGCGGCGCGCGTTCGGAGCTGGCCAGACTCGAGACGGTGCTGCGCACCGAGCCGCTGCGGGAACCTCGCGAGCCGATCCAGCCTGCGCACCATGGTCTGGAGTTCGACGCCGTCACCTTCCGGCACGGCGAGCGCACGGTGTTCGACGAGGTGTCGCTCACCGTCCCCGAGGGACAGCGGCTTGCGGTCGTCGGGCCGTCGGGAGCGGGTAAGAGCACGCTGCTGCAGCTGCTGGCGCGCTTCTACGACGTGGACGCCGGCGCGGTGCGCGTGGGAGGCGTGGACGTGCGCGCGATCAGCACCGAGGCGTTGATGGCGCGGATCGCCATCGTCTTCCAGGACGTCTACCTCTTCGATGGCACCATCGAGGAGAACGTGCGCCTGGGCTGTCCCGCCGCAGGCGTTGCCGAGGTACGGGCCGCAGCGGCTGCGGCACAGCTGGACGAGGTGATCGAGCGCCTGCCCGGCGGATGGGCGACGAACGTCGGCGAGGGCGGCGCGCTGCTGTCCGGTGGGGAGCGCCAGCGGGTCTCGATCGCGCGGGCGCTGCTGAAGAACGCCCCCATCGTGCTGCTCGACGAGGTGACCTCGGCGCTGGACCCGGTCAACGAGGCGGCCGTCCACGAGGGCATCGAACGCCTGATGGCCGGCCGGACGGTGGTGATGGTGGCCCATCGCATGCGCACCGTCCAACGCGCCGACCGCGTCATCTTCCTGGACGGCGGCCGGATCGCGGAGGAAGGCAACCACGACGAACTGCTCGACCACGGCGGCCGCTACGCCGACTTCTGGAACATCTCCATGGCTCCCGCTGCGCGGGAATGAGCCGGAGCGTCGGGCGATCCGCCAGGGGCGCTCATCCATACCGCCGCCCGTCTGGTGTTCGACAACGGCACCACCCCGACGGCTGCCCGGGAGGCCGTATCTTCCGCATCGGCGACGGCTAATGTCAGCGCGGTGAACGCGGACACCGCAGACTCCGTCGCCCTCCGCAACACCCTGGCAGCCGCCGCCTCACCGCCCGGCTCGTCGAACTCCTTCACGACTGGAACCACACCCGGCCCGCCCGGCCGATCATCACCGTCTACCGGGCAGGAACCCCCGACGACCAGCTCGGCCCCGGCGTCCGCCTCACGATCACCTGGTGACCTCACCGGAGGAGACGCCGAGTACGCCGACCGCCGAGAGGGAACCGTCCTGGCCACGCGTGGCTTTGTTGGTTGAGGACGTGGCGGCGCTGCTTCTTCAGGCTCGCGCGGCCACGTCGGGTTGTCAGGTGAGTTCGAACCAGATGACGGTTCCGGTGGGGTCGCGGTGGAAGCCCCAGCGGGTGGCGAGTTCGTTGACGAGGAGGAGTCCTCGGCCGCCGGTGGCGTTCGGGTGGGGGTTTCTGGTGCAGGGGATCTGTGCGGAGCCGGGGTCCTGGACGGTGACGATGACGCCGTGCGGGAGGAAGGCCACCGTGACGACGAATTCCCGTGGCCGGTCGCCCGGTGCGGTGTCCGCGGTTCTGGCGCCTGAGGTTCCGGTGTCGGTCGCTCTGGCGTCGGTTGGTTCGGCGTCTGCCGGTTTGGTATCGATCGGCTTGGTCGAGTGTTCGACGGCGTTGGTGGCCAGCTCGCTGGTGAGAAGCATGGCGTCGTCGTGGAGCGGGTGGTCGTCGCCGAGGATCTCGGCGACGAAGTTCCGCGCGGGCCTGACCTGGTCGGGGACGGCCGTGAACCGCTGGGAGATGACGGGAGTGTGGTTCGGCGTCGTCGACCAGCCGGGTATCCGGCCCAGGTACGGCGACCACATCGTGGCGGCCGGTCCGGTGGTGTCGCCGGTTGTCGTCCGGAATCGGTCAGCGAGCACGCCGACGAGTACGGACAGCAGTCGCGCGGTCATCCCGGTCACCTCCCTTGCTCGTCTGGCTGCCTCCGGCGACCCTGATGTCCCTGACGGCCGTTCGGTGGTCGGTGCTGATCGGCTGGTCGTGCTGTTCGGGGTGGGGGTGGAAGTCCTCGATGTGCTGCATCCGTGCGGCCAGTTCGGCGGGGGTGTCGGCCTCGATCAGGCCGATACGCTGCCGACACCGGGCGGGGGAGAGGGCCCACCACTGTTCGGTGGCCTTGCCGTACCAGAGGCACCAGGCGGGAAAGCGGAGCGTCAGCGTGCGCAGCGCCTGGGGGATGCTGCCTTCTTCGCCGGGCTCGTACGGTGCTCCGGGAGATGGCGGGTTCATGCCGTCACCCCCTTCCGGTACGACTCGCGCCTGCCGGGCCGTGTACCCGGCGGCGACTCCCGCCCGTACGGCGTCACGGCCGATCGCGAGTGGCGTCCCCTGCTGAGGGGAGAACCCACGTGGGGATGGCTCGGCGGGCGCGGGGCCACGGTGGCCGGTACGGGAGGCGCGGGCAGCCGGCCGCAGAGCCCGAGACGACGCCGGGCCATCATGCGGGTACGGACCTGGGCCGGGGTGGGTTGTTCCCACAGGTGATTGGGCCGATGCGGCAGGCTGGCGGCGTCGTGCGCGTACGGGGGGTGGCCACACCAGCGACAACCGAGAGGCGAGGGCGGTTGTTCGGCATGCCAACGGACTCGGATGATCTTGACGGCTCTACTAGGGTTGAGCACAGTTCGCACCTCCAGCGTGCGGGCGAGGTTCTGCCAGACGACGCCATTCGCCTGGCAGAACCGTTTTCACGAGGTTCTGGGACTTGGTTTCCTGGGTCTTCGCGGTCCTCGGCCAAGGCAGCTTCCCCCGCGCGGGTGGGAGGTTTCCTGCTTGAAGGCCGATCTGGTCGCGGTCAGAGTGTGTAGAGGGCAGGGGTGTCTCCTGTCGCTCTCACACCTGTCGTCACTCACGAAAAGTGACGCTATGAATGCGGAGAGACACCGACATCAGTGCCGCTGATACTTTGGTGCAGGGGGAGGTCAAGCCGGTCGCTCCGGGTTACCTTGAGGCCATGGCCTACTCAGACCCGGCGGCGGAGAGTGTGGGAACCCGTGTGCGGCGCGCTCGTAAGCGTGTGGGCATCACCCAGACTGAACTGGCCCGACGTGTCGATCGCGCTCGGTCCTGGGTATCGGAGATCGAGGACGACAGCCTCCCCCTGGACTCCATCGCACTGATCAATACCGTCGCCAAGGCACTGCACGTACACCCCAACGAACTCACCGGGCGTCCCTATCGAGGTGACACCTTGGCCGAGGACCAAGGGCACGCGGGGATCGTCGATATCCGTCGCCAGCTGGAACGTTACGATCTCGACTCCGAATGGGCCGGAGCGGTACGGCCGCTGCTTGAACTCCGCACCGCGATCGAGCAGATGCATGAACTACGAAGAGGGGCGCGCTACGGAGAGTTGGCCGAAAGTGTTCCAGACCTGATCGCCGAGACTCAGGCGGCGACCCATCTTTATCCCCCGTCCGACCGGCGCACGGCCTTTGGCCTGCTCTCGACCGCCTACCGTGCAGCCAACTCGGTCGCCTACAACCTCGGCTACGCCGACCTCTCCGTGCTCGCCATCGGCCGGATTCGCTGGGCGGGAGAACGCGCGGACGACATTTACAACGAAGCCATATTCGCTTACCTGCGGAGTAGGAACCTGTGGGCCAGCGCCTCATGGGACGACGCGCTCGCGGTGCTCGCCAAGGCGTGCGCGGGTATCGAAGACGAGTACACCGCGGGTCACCCGGAGGCGCTGGCCGTCTGGGGCGGACTCCAGTTGAGGGCCGCGATCACGGCTGCCCGTAAGAACGACGCCGATGAAGCCTGGTCACGTCACCGGCTGGCGGCTGAGGCGGTCACTCGGCTCGGAGATCGCCAGCGCACCAACTACTACGAACTGTCCACCAACCAGCCCAACATCGACATCCACGGCGTCGCCATCGCCGTCGAACTCGGTGACGGACCACAGGCCGTACGGCGAGCGCAGTCAGTCCACCTTCCCAAAGGCATTCAGGCCAGTCGGGTCGGCTACCACCATCTCGACTACGCCCGAGGGCTGCTCTGGTGCGGCAGGCACGACGACGCCCTGGCTGAACTCGAACGCGCGGAGGAGGTTGCCCCAATGCTTGTCCGCAACCACCCGATGGCGCAGCAGGCCGTACGGACGTTGCTGGGCTCGGAACGCTACGGCTACGGGGAACGCCTCCGCCGCCTCGGCACACGGATGCAGGTCTTCTGACGGTTCTCTGGGGGATTTGGGATCGATTAGGTCTGTCGCTTATTTCCCCAGGTAGGGGGCGAATTCCCGGCTGTGAGGCGGCGGGGATATCAGCGTCGCTGATACTTTGGCGGGGAGGGGAGCCAAGGGCTTTCTCGCGGGTTACCTTGAGCTCATGGCCTCCTTGGACCCGGCGGCGGAGAGTGTGGGGACGCGCGTACGACGTGCTCGTAAGCGCCTGGGCATCACCCAGACAGAATTAGCGCGGCGCGTTGACCGCGCCCAGTCCTGGGTGTCGGCGATCGAGAACGACAGCCTGCCCCTGGATTCCATCGCGCTGATCAGCATTCTTGCCAAGGCACTGCGTATGCATCCCAACGAGCTGACCGCACGTTCTCACCGGAGCGACAATCCGCATGAGGATCGGGTGCATGCGGCGATCCCGGAGATTCGTCGTCAGCTGGAACGTTACGACCTCGACTCTGAATGGGCTGGAGTGGTGCGGCCGTTGCCGGAGCTACGCGCCGCGACCGAGCACGCCTGTTGGTTGCGGGTGGAAGCACGTTACGCGGAGCTGGCCGAGGGGTTGCCGACGCTACTCTCCGAGCTGCAGGCGGCAACCCATCTGTATTCAGAACCTGACCGGAGCGCCGCTTTCGGGTTGCTCGCGTTCGTCTACCGGGCTGCGGACTCGGTCGTCTGCGGCCTGGGGTACGCCGACCTCTCCCTCGTTGCCGTCGATCGGATCCGCTGGGCTGCTGAGCACTCGGGAGACCCGTATCACGTGGCGATAGCCGGGTCTCGACGCACGCGGAACATGTGGTCCAGCGCTTCGTGGCACGACACACTCACCGTGATCGACTCGGCCTGCGCGGGCATCGAGGACGAGTATGTCGCGGGCCGCCCGGAGGCGCTGGCCGTCTGGGGCGGGCTCCAACTGAGGGCCGCGATCGCCGCGGCTCGTAAGAGCAAGGTAGATGAGGCGTGGACGCGATACCGCCTCGCTTCCGAGGCGGTCACCCGGCTTGGAGCTGGTCAGCGCACCAACTACTACGATTTGTGTACCAGCCAGACCAACGTTGATATCTACGGGGTCGCGGTCGCCGTCGAACTTGGGGACGGGCCTCAGGCCGTACGTAGGGGAGAGATGGTCTGGTTGCCGAAGGGCCTGCAGGCCAACCGCGTCGGACGCCACCATCTCGACTACGCCAGGGGGCTGCTCTGGTGCGGCCAGCGCGAGGCGGCCATGGCCGAGCTGGAGCACGCCGAGAAGGCGGCCCCCCTACTCATTCGCAACCACCCCATGGCTCGTCAGGCCGTACGAACCCTGCTGGACCTGGAGCGCTACGGCTACCGAGAGCGGATCCGCCGCCTCAGCGCACGCATGCAGGTTCTCTGACAGACTCAGCGCTCGGGCCTGCATACGTGGTGTGCAAGTGTCAGAGCCGAGGCCCAAGCTGGCTGGCCCCAGGGGGAGTGCCCTGCGACTCTCTTGGTATTCCCAGACGTTTTACACCACGTCCTTGTACGCAGGTACTACGTGTGACCCGTGGCCACTGGCTGATCCCCGCTCGCCCATGTGACTCGCAATGATCGCCGGTGGGCATACTCGTTTCCACATCGGCCTCCGACCTGCAATGTCATGCTCTTCGGCCGGGGTGCTGGCTACTGATGAATCGTCCGAATTTGGGTTGGGACTTGGTCTATTGAGATGTGATGCGGTTTTTGTCGTTCGCGCATGGCATGATGCCGATCATGGCGCCACAATTCGGACATATCGATGGTCACCCTGTTGGGACTTCATACGTGAGCAGGGCTCGGCTTCACGGGGCTGGCCTGCATAGCCAGTTGCGGGCAGGTATCTCGGGCACTGCAGGTGAGGGCGCAGACGCGATCGTGCTCTCAGCAGGTGGTTACTCGGATGATGAGGATTACGGTGACATTATCATCTATACCGGTCATGGCGGACGTGATTCTGAGTCGAAGAGGCAGGTGAGAGATCAAAATCTTGCCGACCGAGGAAACGCTGCACTTGCGCGCAACGAGCTTGAAGGACTCTATGTGCGCGTTATTCGTGGAGCCGACAAGGGGTCGCAGTACGCGCCGAACACCGGTTACCGGTATGACGGATTATATCGGGTTGAATCTCATTCTGCCAAAATTGGCATTGATGGTTTTCTGGTATGGCAGTTCCGGCTTGAGAAGCTGATTGACAGTGAAGTTCTTGCGGAACAAGATGCTGTCGTCGAGTTGCCAGAAGATAATAAGATTGGCTCATCACCAGTTACTACCTCAGTTATTCAACGTATTGTGCGAAGCAGTGCAGTCGTTAGACAGGTTAAGGACTGGTATGCCCACTGCTGCCAAGTCTGTGGAAAAACCATTGAGGTTAATGGGGGCTTTTACAGTGAAGGAGCACATATTCAGGCCCTGGGCAGGCCGCACTACGGTCCGGATGTAGTGGAGAACGTTCTCTGTCTCTGCCCGAATGACCACGTAAGGTTTGACGTTGGAGCTATTTATCTTTCGGAAGATTTGCAAGTCATCAACGGGTTAAATGGAGAGGTGTCTGGCCCCCTTCGTGTACATGACGATCACCGTATTGGGTTGGGCTACGTAGCACAGCATCGCGACCGCTGGACCAAGGGAACTGCACAGACTAGGAGGCGGCCAGACTGGAGGCCATAGAACTTGCTGTGGCGGGGTTTTCCTCAATACCTAGAACTATTCCAACCTCGTCGCCATACGCGATGAGTGGTGGGAGCCGTTCGGCCACCCCGGGTGAGCCTGACGACCGGTTACCATTCCGACAACGCCGGTGAACACAGCCGGATTACCGGCCGCCGCGTCAGTCATGCCCGTACGAAGGCGAACATCGTCGAGGCCGTCAGACGGGAAATTCCCCTGATATTCGGCATCATCGACACCTTCAATGGTCGGAGTGTCGAGCAGGCCCGCGCCGAGCCGGAAGCCATGGACGTCACACGTATCGGCACTGACCGCGCGAGGGGAGTCGGGCGGGCCGCCGCCGTCACCCCTCGGGGGCGCGGTGGTGGCCGGTGCCGCGGGGCGGCGGGTGGCGGGTCCTCGGCCGGGCCTGCCCGGGGCCGCGTGCGGAAAACGGCAGCGAGGGCCACCCGTGAGTGAGCCGGATTCTGTCATGTCGATATCCGGATTTATTCCTTCCGGGCATTACGGTAATGACCATATGAATTGCTCGGCATTTGTTCGGCGTGGGGCTCCATGGAGGGCGTCAGGGATTGTTTCCGGCGGTTCGCGCTGATTTTGTGAACCGGTGGGATCGCGGTGTGCGGTGGTCGCGGACGGCCCGTCCGGTACGGGGCCGACCCTCCGGCCGGGGAAACCCCCGTCGCGCCGTCCTGGCGCCCGGCGGACGTCCGTGCCCGCCGCGCGGCGGGAGGGGGCGACCTTCTGGGTGGCCGCCGTCCGGCCGGGTTCCGCGCCGACCGAAGATCGTTCCGCTGTCGGGGCGCGACCCTCTCGTCCTCGAGGGGCCGGTGTCGCGAACCGCTACATCCGACATTCCGAGAAAGTAGTCAATGGCATGTTCTTACGCTTCTCCGCGACCTTCTTTATGTACGGAGCGGTGCTGTCGGTGTGGTGATATTGGCGAGGGAGTTTTTGACGCATGGAGGTATGTGTGAAACGCGCTGTCGTCATTGCCGTCGCCGCTATCGCCGCGGCGACGCTGGCGGCTCCGGCACAGGCCCGGCAGGTGGGTGCGGAACCCAGCCGGGAAACCGAATACGTGGTCCTCTACAAGGAGGATGTCAACGCCGCCGACGCCAGAAGTGCCATCCAGGCCGCGGGCGGGAGGATTCTCAAGGAGAACGGCGCCGTCGGTCTCGCCACCGTCGCCACGACCAACACCGGCTTCACGAGTCAGTTGGGGGGCAACGCCCTGATCGAGGGCGTCGCCCGCAACCGGTCAGTCGGCGGCGTGCCCAAGAACGCCCCGGTGAGCGACGCGGCGGTGCGCGAGGCTCTCGCGGCCAAGGCGTTGGAGAAGCCGGGCAAGGAGGAGTACGGCACCCCCTCCACCAGGCCGGGCAAGCCGGCCCCCGAGGCCGAGCCGCTGTCGGAACTCCAGTGGGACATGAAGCAGATCAACGCCACCGTCGACGGCTCGTACAAGCACGAGCAGGGCGACCCCGGCGTGCTGGTCGGCATCCTCGACACCGGCGTGGACGGCTCCCACCCCGACATCGCGCCGAACTTCAACCGCGAGCTGAGCCGCAACTTCACCGTGGACATCCCGGTCGATGCCAACGGTGACGAGGTCGACGGCCCTTGCGAGGAGGAGCCGGACCGTTCCTGCAACGACCCGGCGGACGTGGACGAGGACGGTCACGGCACGCACGTGGCGTCGTCGCTGGCCTCGCCGATCAACGGGCTGGGCATCGCGGGCGTGGCGCCCAAGGTCTCGATCGTGAACCTGCGGGTCGGCTCGGACATCGGCTACTTCTTCCTCCAGCCGAGCGTGGACGCGCTGACCTACGCGGGTGACGTCGGTATCGACGTGGCCAACATGAGCTACTACATCGACCCGTGGCTGTCCAACTGCGTCAACAACCCGGCCGACTCTCCCGCCGACCGCCTGGAGCAGACCACGATCATCAAGGCCATGCAGCGGGCGCTCGACTACGCGCACGCCAGGGGCGTGACCCTGGTCACGGCCGTCGGCAACCAGTTCAGCGACCTCAGCAGGGAGTACGCCGACACCTCAAGCCCCAACTTCGTCCGGGTGCCGGGCGAGCTGCCCTACTCGCGTACGATCTCGCCGGACTGCTCCATCATGCCGGTCGAGGGCAACCACGTGATCACGGTCTCCGCGACCGGTATCAGCGAGCGCAAGTCCTACGGTTCCAACTACGGCAACGGCTCCGTCGACCTGGCCGCCCCCGGCGGGGACAGCTACGACACGCCCACCAACACCAGCGACGTCACCAGGACGACGCTGTCGGCCTACCCCCGGTCGCTCGCCGAGGCGCGGGGTGAGCTGAACCCCGACGGCACGCCCAACGTCGCCCGCGTCGTCCGTGACTGCAAGAACGGCGTCTGCGCCTACTACCAGTACCTCCAGGGCACCTCGATGGCCTCGCCGCGCGCCGCGGGAGTGGCGGCGCTGATCGTCAGCAAGTTCGGCCACCGCGACCGGACGCACGGCGGCAAGACGCTCAACCCCGCCGTCGTGGAGACGGTGCTCAAGGCGTCCGCCACCAGGAAGGACTGCCCCACCCCCGCCGCCTACACCTACACGCGGCACCTGTCGAACGGCAACACGGTCGTCACGACGCACGTGTGCGAGGGAAACAGGCTCCGTAACGGCTTCTACGGCTACGGCATCGTGGACGCCCTGCGGGCCGTCCGCTGACCTGACCTGACCAGGGCCGCCCGTCCGGGCGCCTGACCGGGACCGGCCGTCCGGACGTCTGACCGATCAGGCGTCCGGACGCCCACCGGCCGGGCGTTCGGGCACGGTCCGGCCGGGCGCCCGGCCCCTGTTCGGGCGCCTGGTTCGCCGGGTACGGCCGCCCGGACGGCGGCCTGACCGTCGTGAAAGCGGACTGCTGCAGTTCCTCGTCGAGCGAGGCGTCCGGGTCTGTGTGCTCTGGGTAGCGCCGCCACACCTGGACCTTTTTCTCACCGGGCGTCTGGTAGGCCGCGACGAGGATGAAGGACTCCTCGTCCGGGAGGGGGAAGGTACGGGGCATGTCCGCCGCGGTGAGCGGGAAATCGATGCCGGGTGTCGATGCTGTCCTTAGCGAGTAGTTGGTAACGGTGGTCGAGGCTCCGCGCTGGACGTCGATCGTCAGCCTGCGACCAGGTCCATACGGAGGAACTCGGTGATACGGAGCAGCCTCGGTGGGCGTGCCACCTCATCGGAGAGGGCCTGGAACGCCTCGTCTTCCCCGACGAGGCGTGGGGCGGCGAGTTCCACCTCCCTCCCGTCGACCCGGAGCCACGCACCATCGGCTGCCAGGACGTTCTGCACCCAGTCCGAGCGCGATCCATACACCAGAACGAACAGGTAGCCGCCGTCGACAGGATGCGCATCGAGCGGCGTGCGGTACGTCGCGCCAGAAATGCGACCGACGTGAATCAGCACCGGCCACGTCCCGCTCGCGATCGCGCGAGGATTGAATACCCGCTTGTTCACGTGCCCCCACCACCTCGGCATCGGCATCGGCATCTCCTTCCCTCGCCCCGGCGGGGCGCGTCGTGGGTCAGACGTTCGCCGGGTTCCCAGCTGATTCCCACCCGGGAGGACTTACATTAGTAAGGCAACTTACGGGCGTAAGGCTGGCTTACAATTGTAAGGTTGTCAATCCCGCCCGCACCCTGGAGCCGTCGTGTCCCCACCACCGCTACCGCCACGGCAACCGCTCAGCAGAGGTCTAGTGCTGGAAGCCGCGATCCGGGTCGCGGATCGCGGCGGCGTGGAGGCGATCACGATGCGACGGGTGGCGCAGGAACTGGGCGTGGAGGCGATGTCGCTCTACCACCACGTACCGAACAAGGACGCGATCCTCGACGGCGTGGCCGACATGGTGTTCGCGGCGATCAAGCTACCCAGCGCCGAGTACGACGATTGGCGCGACGCGATCCGTGCGCGCGCCTCCTCCGCGCGTGCGGTCCTGTCGCAGCACAGCTGGGCTCTCGGCCTCATGGACTCCCGTCGCAACCCGGGGCCGGCGACGCTACGCCACCACGACGCCGTCCTCGGTGTCCTCCGCGAGGCGGGGTTCACGCTGCCGATGGCCGCGCACGCTGTCTCGCTCATCGACAGCTACATCAGCGGGTTCGTCCTCCAGGAGGCGAACCTGCCGATGACGACGCCGGACGATGTCGAGGAAGTGGCCGGCAGCATCCTCGAGCACCTGCCGGCGGACGAGTTGCCGTACCTCACAGAGATGATCGTCGACCACGCCCTGCGGCCGGGCTACGACCACACGAGCGAGTTCAGCTACGGCCTGGACCTGATTCTGGATGCGCTCGAAGCTCGCCGGAGGTAGAGCCCCCGACACCGCTACGTGAGACTCACCTTGCCCCTCCCCGGAAACGCTCGCAGCGGGGACTGGCGGCGTGTTCAGCGATATCCAGCGAGGAACCCCGGGCGTTCGCGCCACGCAGGGCGTGCGCGCAGACACATCAAGGACTGAAAAGCAGAAGGTCAGGTTGCCGCGAGGCTCGACCGCACTCCCCTGCCCTCCGCAGCGACCGCTGAGACGAGATCGACTCGGCGGCCTCATAGACGAGTATCTGCAGGTCGCATGACATGACCGAGTTCTCGGCGCGCACAGCCGTCGCAACAAGTTGGGACGGCGTGCACGTCAGCCGCGCCGGCCGTCGTGCTGGTGGCCCGTAGTCAATGTCTTTGTATCGAAGCCTCTTGTGATCAAAAACGTGGCCAAGACCAAGCTTTGTAGGGCCAGTGGCGCGTTTATGGCTAGGTAGAGTGGCGTGACGACATCAGCCATACGGAACAGCACCAAGAAGCTCGCCAACATAGCTAATCCGGCCCCGATGAGTCCCCACGCGGACAACCAGCGAGGGACAAATCTCGACCGATATAGAATACCGAAAAATAGGAGATCTCCGAGGGTCAGCGAGATGATCAAAGCGACATGATTAACCAAGTCGCGCGCCGTCCGCAGCAACTCACCCAAGGCCTCCAGGTGGGATGTGCCTGAAGCGCCGGCTTGGGCGAACTCCTGACCCAGCACAAGAAACAAAGGCAAGAAAATCATGCCTATGAAATGGAACATCGCTGCGATCAGTCTAAATCCAAGGAAACCCAGACTGAGCGCTTCATTCTCCATCCTCAATGCCGGATACAGGAACAGCGCAAACCCGACATAGGCGGGGATCATGATGAACTGAGAAACTGCGCCGACGATGACCTGGCTCTCATGTGCAGAAATGAGATTGAGATAGTGTGGTTCCTCGAGGGCGGGAACAACACTCAGCACGCCGGCGATCATGCCCACGATGACTAACGCGCCCGCAATTGCGGTTGCCTGCCTGCTTGTATTCATAACACTTTTCCCATATGTCGGCGCGGGCCAGCCGCCCTTTCTTACACCTGTAAGGATGTTGCCGACTCTACCCTTACACGTGTAAGGCCACAAGGGTTCTGCTGCAGAAAGAGGTCCGGGTGCCCGGAACGTCGACACCCCGCCCACCGCTCAGCCGGCCTGAAGGCAGTTGGTCCGCGTCGAGTCCATCGCGTCGGGCGATGAGCAGCCCCAGCTCGTATCGGCTTACCGCATCGGCTCCAGCGACATGATGGATGCCGTGATGCCAAGCTCAAGCGGGCCTTGACCTCCCCTCCGGGCGGAGGGGTGCTTCCTTCATTCGTATGAGTGCCAAAATCATCTCTGGTGGGGAGTTTCTGGACAGCGAGCCTCCCTAGCGTGGCCGTTATGAATTGCGCATTGCTCAGACGGGGCGTGGCCTCTGCGGTGGCGGTCGGCCTTCTGCTCACCGGGCCCGCCGTACAGGCCATGTCAAAGCCCGTCACTGTGGCCCTGCCCCAGCCGACAGGTCCACGCGAGATCGGTACTGTCGCGCTGCACCTGCGTGACGGCTCCAGGGCCGACCCGTGAATCAAGGCACATGACCGGCGTGAGCTGATGATCAGCCTGTGGTACCCCGCCCGTCGTCCGGACGGCCACTCCGCTGCGCCTTGGCTGCCGCCTCGCGCCGCCGAGGCCTTCTATCGCAACAGCAGCCTCTCGCCTGCGGCTGTCAGCCTGCCTTTGACCCATGGCCGCGAAGGGGCCCCTGTGGCGGGCCGAGGGCTGCCCGTCGTACTGTTCTCACCCGGCAACGGCGCCGACCGTTCCATGAACACCGCCACGGTCGAAGAACTGGCCAGCTGGGGCTACCTGGTGGTCACGATCGATCATCCGGGCGATGCCGGCGAGGTGGAGTTCCCCAACGGCACGGTCACCGGCCGTGTCCTGAAGCCGGTCCCGGTGAGCCGGCTGGACGAGAAGGCCGAAGAGATCAAGGTGCGGGTGGCCGACACGCGATTCGTGCTGGACCGGCTCAAGGAGCTGAACAAGGGGCAGAACCCCGATGTTGAAGGCCGGAAGCTGCCGGAGGGGCTGCGTGGCGCGTTCGACCTGAGCAAGGTCGGCATGTTCGGCCATTCCGCGGGAGGAGCGACGGCCGCCGCGACGATGCTGGAGGATCGGCGGGTCAAGGCGGTTTTGAACCTGGACGGACCCGCCCTCGGCAAGGTGGCCGCCAAAGGATTGGCCAAGCCGTACATGCTCATGGAGGCCGAGATCTTCGACAAGCCCATCCGCGGGCAGAAGGCCTTCTGGTCCCGGCTGAAGGGCTGGCGGCTGCACGTGAAGACCAAGGGCGTCAAGCACAATTCCTATACCGACCTGCCGCTGCTGTACGAGCAGGCGGCGCCGGTGATCGGCCTGTCAAAGGAGCAGTTGCGAGCGGTAAACGGCACACTGTCGGCGGCGCGTTCCGTGGCCGTCACCCGCGCCTACACCATGGCCTTCCTCGATCTGCATCTACGGCGCAAAGGCGACCTGCTCGACAGGCGTTCCTCACGGTTTCCCGAGGTGCAGGTGATCGCCCGTTAGGGCTCACGCGACCAGATGAAGCCGCTCTCGTAGGCGTAAATGGTGGCATGCAGCCTGTCGCGGACCTGGAGTGTCGTGACTCGCTTGATGCTTGACGCAATGGCATCGGATGATGCTTGACACTCCTAGCTGGTCTTTCGCTGTTTAGTATGCGCTTTGGACTTGATCCGGGTGACCTCCTGGGTGGTGGTTCGCGAGACGACGCGGATCGGCTCGCCGTCGGCGTGGATGGTGAGGTGGGTGTCATCGACGGTCACGTCCAAAATCTTGCGGGCGTGCACCCGGCCGACCTGGACCTTCTGGCCGACGACCATGATGGTGCCGCGAATGGAGACCGTGCGCTGGACAGCTGCCGGGCTACACCACGCTGGACGAGCTGGTGAAGAAGATCCGCACCGAGGTCAACCGCGGGTTCTTCACGCTGGTGTCCGGTCGGGTGGACGCGGCGGCGCGGGCGCGGCTGGGCAGGCTGCTGGTGGTCGACCCGGTCACGCGGCGCAGCGAGTACGACGGGTTGAAGGACGTCGCGCAGGCGGCGTCGCTCGGCAAGTTCAAGGGCCGCCTGTCGTTCCTGCGGGACCTGGACGCGCTCGGCCCTACCGAGGTGTGGCTGGAGGGCGTCCCGCCGGGAAAGATCGCGCACTTCGCGGGCGAGGCGCGCGTGACCGATGTCGCCGATCTGCGCAAGGTGCTGGACGAGGACAAGCGGCTCGTGCTGATCGTGAGCCTGCTGCACACGGCGCGGACCGGGGTCCGGGACGACGTGGTGACGATGTTCTGCAAGCGGATCGCGGCGATTCACCGCAAGGGCCGCGACCAGCTCGACAAGCTCCGGGAGACCCACCGCGCCGAGTCCGAGCGGCTGCTGGGGGTGTTCGGCGACGTCCTGAACGGCGTCCGCGAGGCGTTCGTTCCTGGCGGGACTGCGCCCTTCGGACTGCCAGCCGCCGAAGCCGCGGACCAGCAGCCCGCCGCCGGGGAGCAGGACGTGGCCGAGCGCGCGGGACGGCTGGTACTGAAGGCGCTGGAACAGGCCGGCGGCCTGGATGCCCTGGCCGCCGCGCACCAGGCCGTGTCCGCCCACCACGGCAACAACTACCTGCCGCTGCTGGAACAGCACTACGGCTCGCACCGCTCTGCGCTGTTCACGCTGGTCGAATCGATCGACCTGGAGTCGACCAACGCCGACCGCGCCGTCCTGGACGCGGTGGAGTACCTGAAGGCCCAACGCCACGCCCGGGCGGTGTTCGTCCCCGAGCGGATCGAGGTGGAACGCGAAGGGGCCGACGGGACGCCGGGCACGGTGGTCCTGTCGGTCGACGTGGACGCCTTCGCCTCGGCGCTGTGGCGGAAGATCCTCAAGGACCCGGCCACAATCGCAAGCGGTGAGGTGATCAGCTACCGTACTCTCGGCGAACTGTTGCGAGGTGCCTTGCGGTCGCGAGGAGAATCGGGAAGCCGGTGTGATTCCGGCACGGGCCCGCCGCGGTGACCGGGAAGCCGCCGTCCACGTGCGAAGCACAGCCACTGGCTCGTAAGGGCTGGGAAGGCGGGCGGTCAGGCGTTGATCCGGGAGTCCGAAGACCGGCCTCGCGCCCATCGCCCCGCCAGGGGCACGACGCAGCGGGAGCCTGCCCATGAACAGCCAGCTTTACGATGTCATTCACCGCCGCCGCGACGTGCGAGGCCAGTTCACCGGCGGACCCGTGCCGGACGAGGTGCTGCACCGCGTGCTGTCGGCGGCTCACGCCGCCCCCAGCGTCGGGCTGTCCCAGCCGTGGGACTTCGTCGTGGTGCGCGACGCCGAGATCCGCGGCGCCTTCCACGACCACGTCCAGCACGAGCGGGCGACCTTCGCCGCCACCCTCGATGGCGAGGCCGCCCGGCGGTTCGCCCAGATCAAGATCGACGGGGTGCGCGAGTCGACGCTGTCCGTCGTGGTCACCTATGACCAGGACAGGGGCGGTCCCGCGGTGCTCGGCCGCCACGCCATCGCCGACGCCGGCCTGTACTCGGTGTGCCTGGCCATCCAGAACCTGTGGCTGGCCGCGACCGCCGAACGGCTCGGCATCGGCTGGGTGTCTTTCTACCGTGAGCCTTTTGTGCGGGACCTGCTCGGTATCCCCGTTCAGATCCGTCCGGTCGCGTGGCTGTGTCTCGGTCCCGTCACCCACCTCGAAGAGGCCCCTGATCTGGAACGGCACGGATGGCGGCGACGGCGCCCGCTGGCCGCCGCCATCCATCACGACCAATGGGGGACGAGCGGCCTCGGCCACCGTTAACTCACCCAACCTGACGCCACCATCGCCTCGAGCGCCCGACTGCTGGGCGCAGCCGCGCCACCATCTACAAGTACAGCCCCGAGCTCAGGACCTGCGGCGACCGCCAAGCAATTGAGATCGACGTGTCCGATAAGGAGAAACCCCAGAGTTCCCGCGAACCCAGGGTTCGAGCCCAGGCTGTTGGGGTGGTCTGGGAGGTTGTGCGCCCTTGGGTTCGCCGGAACCCAAGGCCGTCTACGGTCAGCCGTTCCCGGAGCGGCACCGGGCGGCGCCCAGGGCCCGGCGAGGCGAGGCCGCCCCGGCCCGGCGAGCAGTTGAGGCGCCTGAGCCGGTGTACGGCGCCAACCCCCGCGTGAGCAGGCGTCCTCTGCCAGGGCGGCGCCCAGCACCGGACCGAGTCATCCCCGACCGGGCCGGCACACGACTCCTCGGCTTCACCACCACCACAAAAACCTCAACGAAGAGGAAGAGGCTTCACCGATCCCGAGCCCCCTTCAACCGCCAAAGCGACGTGCTCTACAAGGAGAACACCCAGGTCCTGGAGCTATTACGACGATGGAGAGCTCAGGCAACTGTGGGGTTATTCCTTACCAGCTCGGCGACGCGCGGGTGATGCCAGTTGAGGATCGACGTGGCGGTGGTACCGCCGGTGGCCGGACTCAGGGGCACCACTACGACGCGCAGGCGGCGCCGGGGCTGAGAAACCGCGAGGTCATATTGCCAGCCTATGGC
This sequence comes from Streptosporangium sp. NPDC005286, assembly GCF_040607515.1. NCBI lineage: Bacteria > Bacillati > Actinomycetota > Actinomycetes > Streptosporangiales > Streptosporangiaceae > Streptosporangium > Streptosporangium sp. NPDC005286. The sequence goes on from NZ_JBEXGU010000012.1 coordinate 39,492, forward strand.
CAGCCACGAAACGAGTTCATAGCTCGGCTCTTGACCGGGGCCTTGATCGCGTCGGCCGGACTCCGGAGGCCTGCCACGTCCCGAGCCGACGAGCTGAGTCGATGGCTCGTTTTCGTTCCGATCGGCGCCGGTGGCGCCAACCACCGTGACCAGGCTCCAACATCAAGACCCAGCTCGCGGAACCGGTCATCCTCTATGGCGACGTGACAAATAGCGTCGCTGGAACCCTGACGGATAGCTCCGCGCGTCACACACAGAAGTCCAGTTCCGTGACCCTCCGGCGGATCAGCTGGTCCCCGACCGGCCTCCTGGGGGGATTGGATCGGATTTTGGCGGTAGGGCTGAAGCGGTGATGATCTACTGGGTCAGCGGGTCGGCCACAACCGCACCGTGCTGTCGAGGCTGCCGGTGGCGAGGGTTTTGCCGTCCGGGCTGAAGGCCACCGAGTAGACCCTGTCGGTGTGGCCGGTGAGGGTGGCGACGGTGTTGTGGCCGGCCACGTCCCACAACCGCACCGTGTCGTCGAGGCTGCCGGTGGCGAGGGTTTTGCCGTCCGGGCTGAAGGCCACCGAGAAGACCCAGCCGGTGTGGCCGGTGAGGGTGGCGACGGTGTTGCGGCTGGCCACGTCCCACAACCGCACCGTGTCGTCGAGGCTGCCGGTGGCGAGGGTTGTGCCGTCCGGGCTGAAGGCCACCGAGTGGACATAGCCGGTGTGGCCGGTGAGGGTGGCGACGGTGTTGCGGCCGGCCACGTCCCACAACCGCACCGTGCCTTCGAAGCTGCTGATGTCGGCGCTGCTGGTGGCGAGGGTTGTGCCGTCGGGGCTGAAGGCCACCGGGGAGACATTGTCGGTGTGGCCGGTGAGGGTGGCGATGGTTTTGCGGCTGGCCACGTCCCACAACCGCACTGTGTCGTCGAGGCTGCCGGTGGCAAGGGTTGTGCCGTCCGGGCTGAAGGCCACCGAGGAGACATCGTCGGTGTGGCCGGTGAGGGTGGCGATGGTTTTGCGGCTGGCCACGTCCCACAACCGCACTGTGTCGTCGAGGCTGCCGGTGGCAAGGGTTGTGCCGTCCGGGCTGAAGGCCACCGAGGAGACATCGTCGGTGTGGCCGGTGAGGGTGGCGACGGTGTTGTGGCTGGCCACGTCCCACAACCGCACCGTGCTGTAGCGGCCGCCGGTGGCGAGGGTTGTGCCGTCCGGGCTGAAGGCCACCGAGTAGACCCAGCTGGTGTGGCCGGTGAGGGTGGCGCTCGGCGCGAGGTTGGCGGCGCTCGGTGTGGGGGCGGGGGTGCGGGTGAGGGCGATCGTGGTCGGTACGCCGACCGCTGCCAGGGCGCCGAGCCCGCCCAGGAGCAGGGTGCGGCGAGACAGCGATCGGCGCTGCCGCGGCGGGGGCGTAGTCACACCCGTAGGTGTAGAAGATCAGGCTTGAGACTGACTTGGAGGCCTCTGCGTCGCCTTCTGCCTGCCCGGGCCGAGCAGCTCGCCGACGGCGAACGGCTTCGCAGCGCGGCCGCGCCGGGCGGGTCCGGCATTACCGCCCAGACCTCGATGCGCGCCCCGGAAAACCCGGCCTTACCGATTGGTAATTTGCGGGAATAATGATTCCCGGGAGTTGGGATTTCCCGCCGATTCCGGTGTTCCGCTTGCCGATGTCAGGGAACCCCGACACGCGGAGGAGCGGATGAGCTACCAGAGCGACGACGGCGAGCACGAGGGATGGGATGCCGCGGAGTTCCCCGGCGGGTGGTTCTCGGTCGGCACCACGGCCACCGGCGCGTGGGTGCATCAGTGTGGCGTGATCACCTGACCCCGGAGACCCTGGCCGCGGTCCGCGCGGCCGCCCAGGCGGTCGCCGCCGCCGAGGCCCGCCTGAACGCCGCGGTGCGCGCGGCGCGCGGCGACGGCCGCTCCTGGGCCGACATCGGCACCGCGGCCGGCATCACCCGCCAGTCCGCCCACGAGCGGTGGGCCAAGCTCTCCGGCCCGGCCCGGCCCGGCCCGCGCGTTCGCGACCGGCGACCGCGTGCGGCTCCCGGTCGGACAGCAGGTGACCTACACCGACGAGGACCTGGCCGACGAGGGCGAGGACGCCACGGTGCGCTTCAGCGTCGCGCGCGGCGCGGTCGGCCGGGTCGTGAAGGTCCGCGAATACCCGACCCCCTTGCCGTACGTGGTCCTGACCGACGACGGCCGGGAGTTCGGGGTGGCCGAGCACGACATCGAACGCGCCGCCGTCTGAGGGAGACGCTGTGACCATCCGCTACACCGCCGTCCAGATCCGCGCCATGGTCGGGCACGTCGAGAGCTGCGAGGTCTGCGGCGACGACCCGGAGATCAGCGCGGGCCTGTACGACGAGGGCCTGGACGTCGAGAAGCTGGCCGACTTCATCGCCACCGGCCACGACCCGGCATGGCTGGCCCTGCTGACGGGCACGGCCCGATGAAGCAGCCGCCGGACTGGGATTGAGACACCCTCTAGGTCTAGAGGCCGGCCCCTCTAGACCTAGAGGCACCCCTAGAGGCCGATCCATGCCCTGACCTGTGCTCTAGCGCCTAGAGGGCACGGTGGCCACGCCGTACAGGGCGTCGGGGCGGTGTCTTCCGGAGCCGAGCCCTCACTTCAGCGGGCTCTGACCGCCTGGCCCTTTCGCATTCGACCAGCTCACCGCCACAACGAGAAACAAGATCTTTCTCACCGCCAACGACTGTCCCGCTGTTCCTCGACCCCGGAACAGGCAAGCCGCTGCGTCTAGAAGCCGCTGCCGACGTCGGCCCGGACGGCGGAGGCCCAGTGGCCTGCGACCACGTATCCAACCGGCCCGAGACGGTCCGTTGTGCCCGTGGCCGCTTGCGGCCACCCGCACGCCCTTGCCAGTAGTGGGGCACGGCCGGATACTCAAGGCCGCTGACGAGCTTCGCGACGGATCCTCCTACGAAATGGGACGTGATCGCATGCCCGATGAAAGCACCAGCCAGGACCAAGCCAGAGCCGAGGCCGACGCCCTCGCCGCTTGGCAGGCCATCCCGTACTCCGTCTCCCACGAGGAGGCGCAGCGGATCTCCCAGGAGTATCTGGACAAGGCCCGCAAGGAATCCGAGGAGCAGACCAGCCGGCTCCCCCAAGCCGACCAAGACAGGGCTCGCCAGATAGAGACGCAGCTGAACGCCAACGGTAGGGCGGTGTACGCCAACGCGAGATGGTGGGGCTTTGAGATCGTCCTCAACGCCGCAGCCGCCCAAGCCGCCGCCGAGATCTCGGAGATGGTAGGGGAGATCGTGGCCAGGGCCATCCGTCCCAGGACGCTCGGCCGGTTGATCGAGCTCTCCTTCCAGATCCGTTCTCTTATCATCCAGATCGTCGGCAGGGACCACGGTTGTCGGCTGGTGTCGCCCTGGTTCGCCCCGGGGATGCTCCTCCCCATCTCTCTGGCCCCCAGGCAGGACACCTCGCTGTGGTGGACGGCCATGAACACCTCCCACAACTGGAGCGAGAACGAGAGGTTCCCCGGCCACCTGTCCAGGTCCAATCCGGCGCTGGCGGAGTTCCGCGGCCGGCTGTACGCCGTGCACCGCGGGGACCGGGACGAATCGCTCTGGTGGACCGCCTACGACCCCGGCAGCAATGAGGGCTGGAGCGACAATGTCGCCTTCCCCGCCCATCGCAGCGCCGACGGCCCTGCCCTGGCCGTTTACAACAACTTCCTGTACTGCGTGCACCGCGGCGGCGGCAACGACAGGAGCCTGTGGTGGACCCGCTTCGACGGCAACCGCTGGAGCCCCGACACCCGCATGAACGGCGCGTCCAGCCGAGGCCCGGCCCTGGCGACCTTCAACGGCATGCTGTACTGCGCTTACCGGGACGCCAACAGCGATCAGATGTGGTGGACCCGCTTCAACGGCACCAGCTGGAGCAACGACCAGCCGTTCGGCAGCCACTTCACGGCCTCCAACCCCGCTCTGGCCGTCTACGCCGGCGTGCTGTATTGCGTGTTCCGCGGCGGCGGCTCTGACCACTTCCTGTGGTGGACCAGTTTCGACGGCACGCGCTGGAGCACCGCCCGCCGGCTGCCCGCCCACCGGAGTGCGGAGGGCCCTGCCCTGGCCGTCTTCAACAACAGGCTGTACTGCGTGCACCGCGGCTCCGGCGACCAGAGCCTGTGGTGGACCAGCTTCAACTCAGCCGACTGGAGCCCCGACACCCGGCTGCCCGACCACCTGAGCGCCCAAGGCCCCGCCATCGTCTCCTACCGCGAACCCTACGGCACCGAAGACCAGCTCTTCTGCGTCCACCGCGGTCATGGGTAGAAGCCGCCACTGCTGCCCGTGAAAAGGAAGTACCTGCCGCATGACCTGCCACCCAAGAGCGCGACGTACCACTACTTCGCCAAGTGGCGCAACGACGGCACCGACCAGGTGATCCACGACCTGCTGCGCTGGTATCTCCGGGAGAGCAAAGGGCGAAAGGCCGATCCGAGCCTGGTCGTGCTGGACACCCAGAGCGTCCATGCCGCGGCCGGCGTCCCGGCCGCCACGACCGGCAAGGACGTGGCCAAGAAGGTCCCGGGACGCAAACGCGGTCTGGCCGTGGACATATTCGGACTGGTTGTCGCGGCGGTGGTGCTCGCCGCATCAGCGCACGAGAACACCGCGGGAACGGCTCTGCTGGACCGGGTCGCCGCGCGGACCGACGGCACGGTGATGAAAGCGCCGGCCGACCAGAGGTTCAAGAACATGGTCGTCGCCTATGGAGCCGGTCTGGGAATCGACGTGGAGATCGTCGAACGTAACCCCGCAGTCCGGCGACGAGTCTCCGACCAGCTCGTCTTACCCAATCCCAGCGGCGAAAGGGACGTCAACTCGCGAACCGCCCTCTAAAGGAACGCTAGGCGTCCAGGAACTCGTCGATCATCGGGGCCAGCCACTCGGCCCGCTGCGGGATCGAGGTGTGCGTGGTGCCCGGCAGGATCGCCAGCCGGCACTGCGGCAGCCCGGTCAGGTCGCCCGGCACCCCGCCGCCGAGCAGCTTGAACATCTCCACCGCGTGCTCCGGCCGGACGATGTCCGAATCACCCAGCACGATCATCACGGGCGCGGCGACTGCCCGGATCCGGTCGGCGGACCACTGCGGCAGGTCGCCGTCGAGCCGTTTCACCCTGGCCACCAGGGTGGCGAAACCGGCCGGGTCCGGGGCGGTGCGCACGTACTCCTCGTGGAACTCCGAGCCGTGCAGGTGCTCCGGCCGGAGGTCCTGGATGCCGTCCAGCAGGCCCGGGTACAGGCCGCCCTCGTCGAAGCTCACCGACGCCAGGACGAGCCGGCCGACCCGGTCGGCATGGTCGGTGCCGAGCCGCAGCCCGACCGCCGCGCCCATACTCCAGCCGAACACGTCCGCCCGCTCGATACCGAGGTGGTCGAGCAGCGCCACCACGTCGGCGGCGAGGTCCTCCACGGTCAGATCGCGGTCGATGTCCGCGGTGTGCCCGTGCGCCTGCAGTTCCACCGCGAGCACTCGGCGGGTCTTCGCCAGGCACGGCAGGATCGTGCCGAACGACGTGCCGATCCCGGACAGCGCTCCGTGGATCAGGACGACCGGCCGGCCGGCGCCGGTGCCGTGCTCCTCGTAGTACATGTCCAGGCCGTTGACGGGTGCGTAGCTCATGACCATGATCCCTTCTCGAACTCGCTGACACCCACACCGTGCGCCGCCCCGCTTACGGTCGGCTTCCGGCCGGCTTACGGCTTGTAGGGTGGCCCGCATGCGGTTCGGCGTCCTGGGTCCGCTCGCCGTCACCACCGACACCGGCGAGCCGGTAACCGTGCCCGGCGTCAAGGTCCGCGCGCTCCTCGCCGACCTGCTCGCCAATCGCAACCGGGTGGTCTCGGCAGACCGGCTGATCGACGACCTCTGGGGTGACGACCCGCCGGCGAACGCGGCCGGCGCCCTGCAGGTCCGGGTCTCCCAGCTCCGCAAGGCGCTCAACGACGCCGAATCCGGCGCCCGCGACCTGGTCGAGTCCCGCCCGCCCGGTTACCTCCTGCGAGCGACCGCCGACGCGGACCGCTTCGCCGAACTGGCTGCGGCCGGGGACCCGGTCCACCTGACCGAGGCGCTCGGGCTGTGGCGCGGCGAGCCGTACGCGGACTTCGCCGACGAGGAGTACGTCCACGCCGAGGCCATCCGGCTGGCCGAGCAGCGCCTCGTCGTGCTCGAACGCCTCGCCGACGCCCGCCTGGCCCGCGGCGAACACGACCTGGTCGCCGCCGACCTGGCCGACCTGGTCGCCCGGCACCCGCTCCGCGAGGGCCTGCGCGCCCTGCACCTGCGCGCCCTGTACGCGGCCGGCCGCCAGACCGAGGCCCTGGAGAGTTACGCCGACCTGCGCGGCCGCCTCGCCGACGAACTCGGCCTTGACCCCGGCCCGGAACTGGTCGCCCTGCGCCGGCGGATCCTGGCGCAGGACGCCGGCCTGACCGGACCACCCCGGGCGGCCCGGATCCGCAACAGCATCCCGGCCCGCCTGGACGAGCTGGTCGGCCGGGCCGAGGCGCTCACCGAACTGCGCACGCTGATCCCGGAGCGGCGACTGGTCACGCTCACCGGCCCCGGCGGCGTCGGCAAGACCCGGCTGGCCACCGAGGCGGCCCGCGAACAGGCGTACCCGGACGGCGTCCACCTGGTCGAACTCGCCGCGCTCCCGCCCGGCGATCCCGGCGTCGCCGACCGGATCCTCGCCACCCTGGACATCCACGAGACGGCCGGCACCAGCGTCCCGGCCACCGACCGGCTGCTCGCCGCGGTCCGGCAACGGCGGCTGCTCCTCGTGCTGGACAACTGTGAACATGTCATCGAGCCGGCCGCCGGCCTGGTGGCCCGGCTGCTGCGGGACACTCCCGGCGTCACCGTGCTGGCGACCAGCCGGGAACCACTCGGCCTCACCGGCGAACTGGTGTGGGAGGTGCCGCCGCTGGCCGTGCCGGATGACGACCGCGACCCGGACGCGGTCCGCCGGTCCGCCGCGGCCCGGCTGTTCGCCGCCCGCGCCGCCGCCCAGCAGCGCGGCTTCCGGCTGGACGACCGCACCGCGCCGGCCGTCGCGCAGCTCTGCCGCCGCCTGGACGGCCTGCCGCTGGCCCTGGAACTGGCCGCGACCCGGGTCCGCGCGCTCGGCGTCGCCGGCGTGGTGGAGCGCCTCGACGACCGGTTCAAGCTGCTCGCCACCCAGCAGCGGGACATGCCGGCCCGGCAGCGCACCCTGGCCGCGGTGATCGGCTGGAGCTGGGACCTGCTCGACGACGCGGACCGCGAGATCCTGGCCCGGCTCGCGGTGTTCAGCGACGGCTGCACTCTGGACGCGGCCGAGGCGGTCTGCGACGCCGATTTTGATGTGCTGGCCCGGCTGGTCGACCGATCCCTGGTGGTCATGGACGACACCGGGGCCGGCCCGCGCTACCGGCTGCTCGAATCGGTCGCCGCGTTCTGCCTCGACCGTCTTGAGACCGGTCGTCCAGGAGATGCGGCCGTGGTCCGCGCCCGGCACGCCGCGTACTTCACCGGCCTGGCCGAACGCGCCGACCCCGAGCTGCGCGGCCCCGCCCAGGCCGAGTGGTTGTCCAGACTGGACACCGAGAACGCCAACCTGCGGTCGGCGCTCGCGCACGGCGGCGGGCTGCGCCTTGCCAACGCGCTGACCTGGTACTGGTTCCTGCGCGGCCGATTCACCGAGGCCCGCCATGCTCTGACGCTCGATGGCGACATGTCCGCACAGGCCCGGGCCGCGGCCTGGCGGGTAGGGTTCGCGCTGCTGCAGGGCGACCAGATGGAAACCGCGGACATCTCCGCGTACGACGACAGCCGCGGCACCTGGTTCGTGGCCGCCGCGCTGATCGACCGCAGCGAACTGGCCCTGGCGGCCGAGCTGCTGTCCGCCGCTGGAGAATCCGCCGACCGGTGGACCGAGGCGGCCGTGCTGAGCAGCCGGGCCAAACTGGCGCACGCCGACGGTGACCTGGCCGCCCTCGGGCGGGACGGCACCCGCTGCGCGGAGATCTTCGCCGAGCTGGGTGACCGCTGGGGCAGGCTGCAGGCCAGCGACTGGGTGGGTGGCCTGGCCGAGCTGACCGGGGAGTACGACCGGGCCGCCGCCCTGCACCGCGAAGGCCTGGGCTGGGCCGAGGAGTTGTCGCTGTGGCCCGAGGTGAGCAGCAAACTGTCCTGGCTGGCCTGGCTCGCGGTGCAGACCCGCGACTACGTGCAGGCCCGGGAGCTGGCGGAGCGGGCGTACAAGCTGGCGGGCGAGCAGGACTCGGTGGGCGTCGTGGTGTTCGCCGAGCTGAGCCTTGGCTTCGCCGCCCGCCGTGACGGCAGACTGGACGTCGCCACCACTCACCTCGAGCACTTGGCGGAGCTGGCCCGCCGGGACGCGCAGCCGGCGCTCTTCCTGCCGATGGTGCTGGTCGAGCTGGGGTACGCGGCAGAACAGGGCGGCGACCCGGCGACCGGGCTGGCCCGGCACGTCGAGGCGTTCGACGTGGCGCAGGCGATGGGTGCCCCGCGGGACGCGATCGGCGCGCTCGAAGGCATCGCATCGGCCGCCGCCTACTCCGTGCCGGAGGTCGCCGCCCGATTGCTCGGCGCCGCGGCCGCCGCCCGGCGGGCCGCCGAGTTCGCCGCCGCGCCCACCGAGCGGGACGAACTGGAACGGATCACCGACCGCCTGATCGCCGCGCTCGGCCGGGAGCGGTTCGACGCGCTGGTCGCCGCCGGACGCGACCTGAGTCCGGGCGAGGGCCGGGCTCTGGTCTGATCGGGGTCTACTGCGCCCGGCGGTATGACGCGATGATCACGCCGCTCTTCAGCACCCTGGTGTCGGCCAGCGCCAGCGTCGCCTTCACGTCGGCCAGCGGCGTGGTCACCGTGTCCCCACCGGCGAACACCGGGTGGATCCAGAACCGGGCCTCGTCCAGCAGGCCGGCCTTGAGCAGGGTGTGCGCGACCGGGCCGTACCCGTACATCAGGATGTCCTTGCCGTCCTGGGCCTTGAGCTTCGTGACCTCCTCGACCAGATCGCCCTTCAGAACCGTGGTGTTGTTCCACTTCGGGTCGGTCAGGGTGGTCGAGGCGACGTACTTGCGGATGCTGTTCATCTCAGCGGCGCCGCTGTCCTCGGTCTCCTCCACCTGCGGCCACGCGGTGGCGAAACCCTCGTAGGTGCGGCGCCCCATCAGCAGAGCGTCCGCGGCCCGCATCTGCTCGCCGGCGTACGCGGTGGCCTCTTCGTCGAAGAACGGCGTGGTCCACTCCGGGTTCTCGATGACACCGTCGAGGGTGATGTAGGTCGAGGCGATGACCTTGCGCATGACTTCCTCCTGGGGCGTGTGCTCGCTGGTTACGGCCTGAACTCTGCCAATCCGCGCTTACGGTTTGCTTCAGGTGCCCTTACCTCCCCCCGCACGACCGCGAGCTGCTCTGCGGCGGACTGCTGAGAGGAGACGCCGCATGCCGACCACGTGCCCGCCCGTCCCGATCACGAGCCGTCGATAGAGACCGCGCCGCCGGCCTGCCGGTCGTTCCCAGGCTGGGGATTCCCGCCGGTGACCCGGCCCGGCGCTCCACCGGTCTGGGCCGCGCGATGAGCCTCGAAGGTGGTGTCCCAGGCGTGCTTCGGGACTGGCGCACACCGGCCGGGAACGATCCATATGCGGGTTTCGCTGAAGGGTGCAAGCCTCGTCGGACGACCTGGAAGGCGAAATGACGTGAGTGAGACTGCGCTTCGGCCGAACGAGACGACGGTGCCGTTGATGCCGTGCGCGTCGGTGGAGAATACCTTGGCGTTCTATGAGGCGCTGGGGTTCGAAGCCACCTACAAACAGAGCAAGCCCTATGTCTATCTGGCGCTGCGGTTGAGCGGATTCCAACTGCACTTCGGCCCGGAGCCCAAGGGGCTGGATCCGGCCCGGGAGGAGTCCGGAGGTTGCCTGGTCATGGTCGACGCCGTGGCGCCGTACCACGCGGCGTTCGTCGGGGCGATGCGCCGGGTCTACGGAAAGGTGCTGAGTTCCGGCCTTCCGCGGATCACCCGCTACCGGCCGGGCGCGTCCCGGTTCACGCTGATGGATCCGTCCGGGAACTCGATCATATTCATCCAGCGCGACGAGCCGGTCGAAGTGGAGTACGGCGGCTCGAAGGAGCTGACGGGCCTGGCCAGGGCACTCGACAACGTCCGGATCCTGCGCGAGTTCAAGAACGATGATCTGCAGGCTTTCCGTGCGCTCAAGTCCGCGCTGCGCAGGCACGGCGCGGACGCTCCGGTGGTCGAGCGGGGCATCGCCCTGTGCCACCTCATCGACCTGGCCGTGATCCTCGGCGAGCCCACCGATCCGTGGGCCGCCGACTTGCGCGCTCTGGAGCTCAGCACCGACGACAGGCGGCGCATCGAGTCGGAACTCGGGCATCTCCCCGGACTGCGGGAGTGGCTTCCCTGAAGAGCACAGGCCTCCACGATGACAGAGGGCACGCGGGCAGACGCGCGACGGGCATTCTCCCAACCTGCGGAGAAGGAGTTCGTCCAGGTGTGGCGGGCGGCCGTCGAGCCCCTCGACCCGGAGCCCCGCTATCGATCGCCGCCCTGCGCGACGGCGAGACCCTGGTGAACAGCGTCAGCCCTGCTTCGAGACCTCCCGGGAAAGGCGGATCCTCCCGTTCGGCGGCCAGATGGTCACATGCGGCCCGTCACAGCGCGTCGTACTGGTCGTGGCGGGCATACAGCTCGGTCCATTCCTGCTGCGTGAGCTGTCGGCCGGAGGCGACGATCTCGGCGAGTTCCTCGAAATACGCCTCCCGGGGCGCTCCCGGTGCGAACAGCACCAGCATCGACGCGGGTGCGCCCGAGTTGTTGCTGAAGGCGTGCACCCCGCCCGGTGGCACATACAGGAAGTCGCCTGGTGTGGTGTCCAGCCACCGTTCCCCGTTGTACAGCGAGACGGTGCCCTCCAGGATGAAAAACGACTCGGAGATGGTCCGGTGGAAATGGGTGCCGGGGCCGTTCGGGATCGCCGCCATGTCCCAGCGGTACAGACCGAACCGGCCCGCGGTCGTTGCTCCGGTCGCGAGATAGCCGACCTGGGACTTGACCCCGATCGTGAGGTCCGGCCGCGTGTCGGCAGGCCGGTAGACCGCGCTGGCGGCACCATGATCGGCGAAGTACTGCGGTGGCGGATAGGACATCGGTGTGCTCACCCCGAGCGGTAGATCATTTGCGGCTGACCGCATGATCCTACGAAGTCGCAGCGGCCCATCAAAGATCTAATTCTTGCCTGTTCCATTGGGCCAATCCTGGCGCGAGCGGAGGTCACGACCACCACAGCCCAGGCTGCTCCTGGGCGGTGTCGTCCGCTACGGCCGGATCGGCCGCTTTCCGCAGTCGCGGCCGGGCGCGGGTTGCCTTGACGCCAGTGACAGGGTTCTAGCTTGGCTGCGACAACCGGGTGGCGGAGGTCGCCAGCTGGCATGGCAGGCGACCGGCCGTTCATCGCGTCGGCCGGCCGGAGGAGTAATGATGAAGTTCGGAATCAGCTACAGCACGCCCTACCACGGCATCGACCCCGACAAGATCGTGGCCTACGCCCAGCATGCCGAGGACTGCGGCTTCGAGTCGCTGTATGTTCCCGAGCACATCGCGCTGTACCCCGGTGCGATGGTCGGCCGCTTCGAGCTCCCGCCGTCGCTGCCTTACTTCGATCCGCTCGATTGCTTGAGCTTCGTCGCCGCGGCTACCCACCGGATCCTGCTCGGGACGGGTGTGCTGCTGCTGCCGTACCACCATCCGGTGGTCCTCGCCAAGCGTCTGGCGACCATCGACGTGCTGTCCAAGGGGCGGATGCGGTTGCTGACCGCGGGGCTCGGTGCCCTGCCCGGTGAGGCTCGGGCGGTGGGGGTCGACTTCAGCACCCGCGGCCGTCGTGCCGACGAGGCAATCGACGTGATGCGGCTGCTCTGGGCCGGCGGCCAGGACGGTGTCAGCTTCGACGGGGAGTTCTTCACCTTCGATGACCTGTGCCAGTTCCCAAAGCCCTATGGGGTCACCCACCTGCCGATCCACATCGGCGGGTCGAGCCGGGCGGCCGCACGCCGCGCCGGACGACGCGGCGACGGCTACTTCCCTGGCGGCGCGCTCGATCCGAACGAGCGCGCCATCCAGATGGACCTCGCCCGATCGACCGCCATCGAAGCCGGCCGCAACCCGGAAACGCTGGAGTACACGCGATCGGGGCCGATCGACATGACCGTCGATCAGGTGGAGGAATTCGCCGCTCAAGGCGTGACCCGCATCGTCGTGAGTGCCACCGCCACCGAATCCGACCGGCAGCGCGAGGAGATGTCCGCATTCGCCCAGCGGTTCGCTCTCCTCGAACACCTCCCAAGCTAGGGCCTGTTCTTCGACCGGAGCCGTCATCGGACGCCCCAAGAGACAGGCTCATCGCAGGAACTTCGTGCCAACCGCTCCGTCCAGGCGAGCCAGTATCCGGGGCAGCAACGAGTTCAATGCCTCACCGGATGCCTCGTCGGTGACGGCGGTCAGGCCCCAGCCGTTCGAGATCGTGTACACCACCTGCCCCTCACTGCTTCGGTACTCCGTCGAGTCCGGTTTATGGTTGTATTTGTATGCGAGTGAGGCGTTGCCCAAAGGTGAGATGGAATGCCGGGTGAACGTCCAAAGACCATCGGATCCGTACTCTCCGAAACGAGGGCCGGAAAGTAGTTTTTCACCCAGACTTTTCGGTGGCGGGTCGTCGGGCGGAGCATCCTGGCGGATTTGTTGCACATTCGGGCGAGCAGCACTCTTCCTCTTTGATTTCGACATGCGCTGCTCTCGTCAGAGGGGCCTGCGGCTGGAGTCTCTCGCGTGTCCCTGCCACGACATCGCGGAAAGTATCGCCCGCATTACAGCCGGGAAGCTGTGGCCCTGTCCGGACGTCTGCCACTGATCATGAGCGGCATGCTCGCGAGCACGCCGGCATCAGCGGGGTGAAGTCGCCGGGTGGCTCGGCATGCAGGACGGCGGCGTCAGCCGCAGCGTCCGAACATCTGCACGTAGGTCGCGGCCGGGGTGATGGACCCGGCGGCTGGATCCGCGCTTCCCCAGACCGCTTTGGTGTACAGCTCGGTGTAAGCCGGGTTGAGGATGGTGTCGCGGTGTGGCTTGCTGTTCATCCACCAGGTGACAGCCGCCCGCGGCGTGACAGAAGAGGTTCCCCACCCCGCGTAGGTGTTCTCGCCGACGGAGAACGAGGCGCAGCGGCGACCGTAGCCCACCGCCTGGGCACGGCTCAGCGGGGTCGAGCCGGTCTGCGGGTTGATGTGCGGGTCGCACTGGCCGGGGTTGCCCTGCACGGGGCGGCAGTTCTTACCCGGCTCCACCTTTCCCCACCAGCGCAGTCTGACGGCGTCCGCGGCGTGCCTGGCCGCGGCGGCGCCGAGTGTGGGGGCACCGTTCTTGCCCAGCGAGAGGTATTTCTTCAGCGGCTTCAGGCCGGTCCGTTCGGCGTTGACGAGACACAGAACCGCTGTCTCGATGGTGGTCGCCTGCGCCCTGAAGTCGTAACGTCCCCGGTTGGTGTCGGGGAACGCGGACTGGGGCCGGTAGACGACGTCGATGTTCGCGCAGGCTCCGGCGCCTTTCAACGGGGCGGACGCGGCGGCTGCCGGCTGTGCCAGTGAAACGGCGCCGGTCAGGCTCAGCAGGAGGGTGCCGGTCACGGCGACGGCGGCCTGCCGGCGGCGTGACACGGGGTTATCGGGTCGCGGCTGCTTGCGGGAGAGGTGTAGGAGGCTGCTCATGGGGGACTCCTCGGCGTCGGTGTCCTTCAGTGATAAGCCGAGGGCCTTACAGGTGCCTTGCGGCGCCCTTGAATGTATTTTTCGCCATATTTCAGGGTGTGGCGGGTCGAACAGGACGAGACCGGTCTCGGCCATCAATCCGGCTCCAGCCGTTCGGGCATGCTTCAATGACCAGACATGATCCCAAGGAAGCTGATGGCGGCCGCCCTGGTGGTCGTGACGGTTCCTCTCCTCGGCGGACAGGCCCAGGCCCGGACATCGTCCTCCGCGATCTCGGTGATGAGCTGGAACGTCTGCGCGGGCACCAACGCCGGTTGCTTCCTCTACGGCAGGAGCATGCGGGAGGTGGCCGCGAAGGTCGGCTGGTACGCGACCACCCAGCCGATCAAGCCAGATGTGATCTTCCTGCAGGAGTTCTGCTCGGGTGGGACGGCCACGCTGGAGAGCCTGCTGGAGCAGCAGACCGGGCGCGCCTGGACGGTGCGCTCGTCGATCCTCACCTGGAAGGACGGCTCGCCGAAGGTCTGCGCCCCTGACCGGCAGGGACACCCGCGGGGCGATATCGCCGTCACCGTCGCGGTCGCCGACCACGCGGCCACCTTCCAGGACCACGGGCTGACCTCCCCGCCGTGGTACGTCAAGCGCATGGCGCTCTGCGCCGCGATCCCGGCCAGGAGGGTCAACGTCTGCGGCACCCACCTCAGCGCCGGCCTGTCCTACGACGACAGGGAGCCCGGCGCGCCCTTCCGGAAGAGGCAGGTCGAGGAGTTGCTGGCGGTGGCGGCCAAGCCCGGCTACCGTGCCGTCTTCGGCGGGGACCTCAACCTGGCCCCGCCGGACAGCGGGCAGAGCACCGCCGTGAAGAGACGCATCCTGGCGCCCGTCTACGCGGCCTACGCCGAGTGTGACCAGAACGGCGACCGCGACGGACGGTGGACCGAGAAGCACGTCCGCGAGGACGGCGGCGTCTCGAAGCGCAAGCTCGACTACCTCTTCGCTCCCAGGGGAAGCGTGACCCGGTGTCATGTGGCGCAGAGTGCCGCCTCCTCCGACCACAAGCCCATCTACGTCAGGGCCAAGCTCGGCTGACCCCCTGCGTACGGCGAAGGCCCGGCCGGGCCTTCGGCTTACGAGCGGGGACGGGACCTGGCAGCCGCGCGAGTCCGCCCTCCGTCCTCACAACCAGGAGCTGACCGCGGCGACCAGGGAGACCACCAGGATGACCGCCCCGACGGTCAGGAACAGCACGCTGTGGAGCACGCCCTTGCCGCCCACCCCGTCCAGACGGGCGCGCTGGGGTCGCTCGGGGTCGTAGACCACCATGACCTGCTGGCCCGGACGGGCCGGCGGCGGGTTGGAGCCCAGATCCGACTCGGTCTCCACCACGGAGCCCTGCACCGTCTGGAACTGCAGCGTGGGGTAGTACACGCCGCTGTCGTTGCCGTTGCTGCTGGACCAGCGCAGTCCCACGACGATGCCCGGCACCCGCACCCCGTGCCGCCGCAGCCGCTGCCCGACAGTGAGCACACGGACGCCGATCCCGGCGAACACCGCTCCGAACACGATTCCAAACAATGGCACGATGCTCATGTCCACCGCCTCCTTCTCATCCCGTTCGAGGGCCTGCACCGCGCCGAGCCGCTGCGGCTCAGGAGCACCGTGGATGAGGCTAGAGGCCGACACTGGAGAACGACTTGTAGATCATTGGGACGCCCCGGCCGCGCACCCGAACGGAGCATCGCGGTCCGTTCAGCGGTCGTCCACGCGGCGGTGTGGTGGTGTCACGGCCGCGTTGGCGAGGCGGGTGGACAGTTTGCGGAGGTGCCGGGCGAGTTCCGGGGGTGACTCGACCTCGAAGTCGACGTCGAGCATGCCCACCGTGAACACGACGAGGTCGAACGAGTCCGAGGCGATTTCCAGCAGGCAGGTGTGGTCGTCGAGAGGGGTCACGATTCCGCTGACGCGTCCGGCGATGTCCGGTGCGGGGGCGTGCACCCGCAACCGGGCGCGGAGCGGCCACATCTCGAAGCCCATCGTTCTGCACAGGTAGGCCGCCACGTCACCGTCGGGCGGTTCACGGTGGGCGAACCGGGGACCGTTGGGCGTTCGCAGGGACATCCGGTCGACCCGGAAGGTGCGCCAGTCCTTCCGTTCGACGTCCCAGCCGACCAGGTACCACTTCCGCCCCCAGCAGACGAGACGATGTGGCTCGACGTCGCGGCGGGACTCGGCCCCGTGGTGGCTGACGTAGTCGAAACGCAGCACCTCGGCGGCTCGGATCGCGGTCGAGATCTCGGTGAGCACCGCCGCCTGCACGGTGGGCCCGCCCTTGGACGGCATCGCGACCACCGCGCTTCTCAGCGCGGTGACCCGGTGCCGCAACCGGGAGGGCAGCATCTGCTCGACCTTGGTCAGGGCGCGCAGCGAAGCCTCCTCGATCCCCGCCACACTGTGCAGCCCGACCGTGACCGCCACCGCCTCCTCGTCGTCCAGCAACAGCGGGGGCAGCGAGGCGCCGGCTCCAAGCCGGTAACCGCCGACCGGTCCCATCGAGGCGTGGATCGAATACCCCAGCTCACGGAGCCTGTCGACATCGCGCCGTACCGTCCTGGTGGTGACTCCCAGCCGCTCGGCGAGTTCCGTGCCGGACCAGTCGCGATGCGTCTGCAGCAGCGACAGCAGCCGCAGCAGTCGGGCGGGTGTTTCCAACATTCGTCCACTATCGCTCCTGTGTAGGAACGGAGCTGTCCTACACAGGGCGGAGGGTGGGCGGCATGAGCACAGAAACGCCCTTCCGCATCGATATCCCGCAGGCAGAACTCGACGATCTGCGGGACCGGCTGGCCCGTACCCGCTGGCCGGACGAACTGCCCGGCGTCGGCTGGTCCTACGGGGTGAACAAGGACCACCTCATCGAGCTGGTCGAGTACTGGCGCACCGGCTACGACTGGCGGGAGCACGAGGCCCGCCTCAACAAGGTCCCGCAGTTCACCACGGAGATCGACGGGCAGAACATCCATTTCCTGCACGTACGCTCGCCCGAGCCGGACGCCACCCCGCTGATCATCACTCACGGGTGGCCGAGCACGGTGTACGACTTCCTGGACATCCTCGGGCCGCTGACCGACCCGCGGTCACACGGCGGGGACCCGGCGGACGCCTTCCACGTCGTGGTCCCGTCACTGCCGGGTTTCGCGTTCTCCGGGCCGACGCGGGAGACCGGCTGGGGGATCAACCGCACCGCGCGGGCCTGGGCCGAGCTGATGCGACGGCTGGGATACCACCGCTACGGCACCCAGGGCGGCGACTACGGCAGCATCATCTCCCCGGCGATCGGCCGGGCGGACCGGGAGCACGTCATCGGCGTCCATGTCAACGCGCTGGCCAACGCCGCGACAGCGGTCGATCCCAGCGAGCTGGACGCGCTCTCCGCGGCGGACCGGGAGCAGGCCGGGCAGAACCAGAGGTGGTGGTACGGCCGCTCCGGCTACGCCACCCAGATGGCCAACCGGCCGCAGACCCTGGCGTACGCGCTCAACGACTCCCCGGCCGGTCAGCTCGCGTGGAACCTGGAATGGTTCGTGGACTGGGACCCCGCCCGGACCGAGCAGACCCCCGTCGACCGCGACGTCATCCTGACCGACGTCACGATCTTCTGGCTGACCGCGACCGCGGGATCGGCCGCTCGGCTCTACCGTGAGGCCGGACCGGAGTCGTGGGGCCCACGTCCCGAGCCCGCACCGGTCCCGACGGGTGTGGCGAACTTCCCCGGCGACCGGGCGATCCGCGGGCTGGCGGAGTTGTCGAACACGATCACCCACTGGTCGCGGCACTCCCGCGGCGGCCACTTCGCCTCACTCCAGGCCCCGGACCTGCTGGTCTCGGACATCCGGCAGTTCTTCCGGACAGTACGACCGCGGTAGCCGGAGGCGTGGCGGTGGCTCAACCTCCAGGCCGGAAATATCGGGTCTTCGGGGTGGACGTCACGGATCGATCGCGATCGATGGAGATGTGGGCTTTCCTGACGGTCCCCGGGTGACATTGAGGAAGTGGAGGATTCCTCGGGACTGATGCGGGACGGGGTACGGGCCCGGATCGCCGCGCTGGCCCGGGCCGCGGGCGGCGGAGCCCACCGCTGGTCGTCGCCTGTCCTGCTGGGCGTGCTGGCGGCGGGTGCGTTCGGGCCGCTGATCACCGCGGGCATGGGCGGTGCGGCCCTGGTCAGCGCGGCGGTCGGCGCGGTGACGGCGGTCGGCGGGAACGTGCTGACCGACATCGTGAAGGCCGGAGTCCAACGGCTCGGTGACAGGCCCTCGCCGCAGGACCTCGCCACCGAACTGGAGCGGGGCGTCCAGCAGGTGCTGGAGGAGGGTGGCCACCGGGCGGAGACACTGCGCACGGAGATCGCGGGCGTCCTTCGCGAGATCGACGCGGTCGGCGTCGCGGTCGAGGAGGCGGTGCGGTCGGGCGACCGCGACCTCCAGGCGGCCCTGGCGGCAGGCCTCGCCGCGCTCGGCACCGAGTTCGCCGAGTTCGGGTTCGTGCCGGCCGAACTGGACGAGCGGCTGCGGCTGATCCGCGAGTCGGTGGACCGGCAGAGCGCCGATCTCCAAATGGCGGTCGGTCTTCAGTACCGGCAGGCCACCGACACCCGCCTGCTGCTGGAACAGGTCTCCGTGATCGAGCGCCGGACCCGCTCGGACCGCGTGGACGGCTACCCGGTGCGCTGGACGCACGGCTCGCCCTACCGGGGGCTGCTGCCGTTCGGAGAGTCCGAATCGGAGGTGTTCCACGGCCGCGAGGAGATCACCGCCGAGCTGGTCAGCACCCTGTCGCAGCGGCTGACCGGCCCGGGGCTGGTCGTGGTGACCGGAGCCTCGGGCGCGGGCAAGTCGTCGCTGCTGCGCGCGGGCCTGGTCCCGGCGATCGGCCGTGGCGAGCTGTCCGAGGAGACGCGTGACTGGCCGCTGTACGTCATCGACCAGCCGACGCGATCCCCGCTCTCCCGGCTGGCCACGCTGCTGGCCGGACTGGCCGGGCTCGACGCCCCGTCGGTCCTGCGGAGCCTGACCGACGATCCGCGGCACGCCCACCTGCTGGTGCGGCAGGCGCTGGAGGTGAACGCCCGGCGCGAGGACCGGCCGGTCCCCGCCCGGCTGGTACTGATCATCGACCAGTTCGAGGAGATCTTCTCTCTCGGCGGTGACATCGCGGAGCGGTCGGCCTTCCTCACCGCGCTGGACGCGATCACCGAACCCGCCGCCGCCCTGGTGATCCTCGCGGTGCGCGGTGACTTCGTCGACCGTTGCGCGGCCCATCCGCTGCTGGCCGCCGCGCTCCGGCGCGGTCCGTTCATCGTGGGCCCGATGAGCGGCACCGAACTGCGGCGCGCCATCACCGGACCCGCGGACGCCGCCGGGCTCACCATCGAACCCGGCCTGGTCGACGTCATTCTCGCCGAGCTGGGCTCTCCCTCGGACGGGTACGACATCGGAGTCCTCCCGCTGCTCTCCCAGGCCATGCTGACGATCTGGGAGCACCGGGAGGACGACCGGCTCACCAGCCGGGGCTACGCCAAGACCGGGGGAGTACGCCGCGCGGTCGCCACCAGCGCCGAGGAGGCCTACGCCGGCCTCTCGCCCGCACAACGTGAGCTGGCCCGTGATCTGTTGCGGAGCCTCACCCTCGTCGGCCGTGACGGTGTGCTCGCCCGCCGTCCGATCCCGCGTACCGCATCGCAGGACGTCGCCGGCGTCCTGGAGGTCTTCTCCCGGCGCCGTCTGGTCGTCCTCGACGCCGACAGCGCGCAGCTCGCCCATGACGTGCTCCTGCACGCCTGGCCTCGGCTGCGTGACTGGCTGGAGGGCGACCTGTCGAGCTTCGCCCTCTACGGCAGGTTCACCGCCGACGCCGAGGAATGGGCGTCCAGCGACCGCGACCCGTCCTTCCTCTACCGGGGCACCCAGCTGGCCGCCGTCCATGCCGCCAGGCCGAGCTGGACGTCCGAGGCCCATGCGCTGGGCGAGGTCGCCACCGAGTTCCTCGCCGCCGCCGACGCCACCAGGCGCCGGACCGTGCTGGTACGCCGAGCCCTGGCGGTCACCGCCGCCGTGCTGGTGGCGGTGATCGCCCTGACCACCCTGGTCGCCGTCCGGGCGGCCGAGGTGGCCGAGCACGAGCAGACCCTCGCCACCGCCCGTCTGCTCGCCTCCCAGAGCGAGCTCCTCGGCGCCGCCGACCCCGCCCTCTCCGCCCGCCTCGCCGCGGCCGCCTACCGGACCGCCCCGATCCCGGAGACGGAACTCGGCCTCCTCAACGTCCACCGCCGCCCCTACCGGGGGAAGCTGCCCGAGCAGAAGGACAGGATCACCGCCTTCGCCTACGCTCCCGACGGGAAGGTCCTGGTCATCGCCGTCAACGACGGCACGGTCCGCTTCTGGGACACCGCGACCCGGCGTCCCTCGGGCACCGGACTGTCCGGACCGGTCGTCGATGAGCTGGCGATCAGCCCCGATGGCAGGACGCTCGCGCTGGCGATCGGGAACGGGATCTGGCTGTTCGACATGGCGACCCATGAATCGCTCGGGGATGCGGGAATCCCCATCGGTTCGGCCATTGACCTGGCCTTCAGCCGTGACGGCAGGACACTGGCGGCGGCGACGCCCTCTCAGGTCGTGTTCTGGGATCTTGAGCGAAAAAGAATCGACACTCGTTTCGACGCCATCGCCGGTGTCTTCGCCAAAGAGGTCATCTTCAGCGGGGACGGTGTCCACCTGGCCGTCGTGGGCGCTCCCTCGGGATCGGTCGCCGTCTGGAGAATGAAGGACCTGCGCAGGGTCGCGGTGATCGCCGGCAGCGAGGCCGCTTTCAGTCCCGACGGCGAACACCTGGCGGTGGGCAGGTTGGAGGGACCGGTCCGCGTTCATGAGGCGAGGACGGGCCGAGCGGTCGGCTCCGCGCTCAACGGATTCACCGGAAACCTCGAAGCGGTCAAGTTCAGTCCCGATGGCACCGCGCTTGTCACGACCAGCTGGGACGAGCCCAACGAACCGGACAAGGTCCAGCTCTGGGATGCGGCGAGCGGCAGGCGGAGGGGAAGCCTGCTCACCGCCCCGGCCGGAGACATCGACTCTGTGACCTTCAGCCCGGATGGAGGCACCCTCGCGGGGGTGAATGGGGCCGACGTCCTGTTCTGGGACGCGCGGCACAGCCACACCGACATCATCGAGACCGGGGAGGAGACCAACAGCGCCGTCTTCAGCTCCGACGGAAGAACGCTGGCCACCGCCGGTGTCTCGGCAAGGCTCTGGGACGTCGCGAGCCGCAGGCCGCTCGGACCAGCTTTCCCGGGAAAGCTGGGCGCCGCACTGCCGAGCGTCGCCCTCAGCCCTGACGGAAGGACGCTGGCCGCCTCCGGGAGTGACGGCGCGGTGCTGCTGTGGAGCACGGCCGAGCACAGGCCGCTCGGTGCTCCGCTACGCGGGCACACCGGTGACGTCCGGGCGATCGCCTTCAGTCCCGACGGCCGGACCCTGGTCACCGGCGACGACACCAAAATCCTGCTCTGGGATATGGCGACCAGGACCTTGCGGGCCTCGCTGCCGACCCGGCAGAAGGACCTCGTGTTCGCCGCCGCCTTCAGTCCCGACGGCCGGATGCTGGCCACCGTGAACGCGACCGATGTCCAGTTCTGGGACGTCTCGACGCGCCGGCTCCGGGCGACTCTCGTCTCCACCCATCTGAGCACGATCCGAGCGCTGGCCTTCAGCCCGGACGGGCGGCTGCTGGCCACGGCGAGCCATGACGGCACGGTGCGGCTGTGGGACGTGGCGACGCGGCGTCCGGCGGGCGGCGCCCTGGTCGGGCACAACGATGAGATCTTCGCGCTGGCCTTCAGCCCGGACGGCCGGACCCTCGCCAGCGGCGGCGGGGATCGCTCCGTCCTGCTCTGGGACGTGGCGACCCGCCGGGCCCAGGGCGTCCCGTTGACCGGGCACGGCGACTTCATCTTCTCGATCGCCTTCAGCCCGGACGGCAGGAGGCTGGTGACCGCCGGGCGGGAGGCGAGCGTACGGCTCTGGAACGTGGAAAGGCCGGCCGATCCGCTCGGGTTCGCGTGCTCGGTGGCGGGCGGGTCGCTGTCGGCGGAGGAGTGGGGTCTTTACGCGCCGGGCGAGAGCTACCGACCCGCCTGTGGGTGACACGATGTGCCGGTGATCGCTGACGGCCGATGAGCGATTTCGATAGCCGACCTGTGCGAGCCGGTCGTGGAGCCGCCCCCACGTGATGTCCGCGATACGTGGCAGGAATGAGATCGGCAGCGCCGGCCCCAATGAGATCATCGGCAGAACGATCCTGCGCACCCGCCGGCTCTACCCCGGCAGCCTGCACCGAGCTGGGCTTCCTTGATCATCAGAGTTGGGACCGGCCCCAGAAGATACTTGCTTGCTTGCGCAACCCGATTGTGTCGTACTCTGGCGTCATCACCGGGTACCTGCGTGGAAAGGACGGGCCGATGGGATCACTCAGCCTGGCACACTGGTTGATCGTGGCAGCTGCCGCGGTCTTGTTGTTCGGCGCGAAGAAGCTGCCTGACACCGCGCGTTCGGTAGGCCGATCGCTGCGCATCTTCAAGGCCGAGGTCACGCAGGAAGGCCAGGACCAGGAACCTCCGGCCGCCGTGACCCAGGGGCAGTTGACGGTGGAGGAGCAAGCCAGGCGGCTTGAGGAGCAGGCCGCCCGGCTGCGGGCTCAGTCCGCCGCCGAGTCCAGGGACAAGCCCGTCACCTGACGGCGACCCGGGTTCGTCATGCCTAGACTGGTCCCCCTGCGGGACCAGGTGGACGGGAGAGCGACAGTGGCGACCAGCGGTGCCGATATCGAGGACCCGTCCCCCGAGGTGCTGTCCGAGGCCGCCGCGGCATTCGGGCTGCTGGCCTCGTCCGCGCGGCTGCACATCGTCTGGGCGCTGGCGCAGAGCGAGAGCGATGTGAGCGGGCTCGCGGAACGGGTGGGAGGCGCGTTGCCCGCCGTCAGCCAGCACCTGGCGAAGCTGAAGCTGGCCGGGTTGGTGAAGTCGCGGCGCGAGGGGCGCCGAGTGGTGTACTTGATCGACGACGAGGACGTGGTGGCCACGGTCCAAGGGCTGGTGGGGCGGTTCGCCGAACGGGCGGGCCATCCGGGGTCATTGAGGCGTGTCCGTGGTCTGGGCGCCTGAGGCGCCGACAGCCGCGCCCCAAGATCCGCGGGACGACGGGCTCCCTCTCGCCGCTGTTGCCGAGCTCACCCGGCTGGAGGTGCTGCGGCGGCTGGAAAGCGGCCCCCGCGGGCTGGTGGAGGCCCATGCTGAGGCGCGTCTGCTGCTGCGTGGCGAGAACACCCACCCACCCCGGCGCGTCACCTCCTGGCGGTGGCTGGCACGCAGCCTGCGCGATCCGTTCACGCTGGTGCTGCTCTGTCTCGGGCTGGTGTCCGCGGTCATCGCCTCGTGGGGTGCGGCCTGCGTCATCGTGATCCTCGTCGTTGTCAGCTGCGTGCTGCGGTCCAACGGCGAGTACCGGGCAGACCGTTCGACGGCGGCGCTGCGAAAGCTGGTGGCCACCACGGCGACTGTGCGGCGGCGACTCGACGAGCACGCCACACCCGTGGACAGGGAAGTACCCGTCGACCAGTTGGTGCCGGGCGACGTGATCAAACTGGGCCCCGGGGATCTGGTTCCTGCCGATGTCCGGCTCCTGCGATCCAGCGGGCTGACGATCCACCAGGCGGCGCTGACCGGTGAGTCCGTCCCGGTGGCCAAGCAGGCCATCGACGTTCCCGGCGGGGGAGATCAGGAGCACCTTTGCTGGCACGGCAGCAGCGTGGCCACCGGCAGCGCCCTCGCACTGGTGGTGGCCACCGGAGCCGACACCAGGTTCGCCGGTGCCTACCAGGAGTCCGGGGTCAGGTTGTCGGCCTTCGATGGCTCGGTCAACGGGATCTCCTGGATTCTGGTCCGGCTCATGCTGCTCATCCCGCCCCTCGCCCTCGTGGCCAACGCCGTTTTCCGCGGCCGGGGGCTGGAGGCGCTGCCGTTCGCGGTCGCCGTGGCGGTCGGCTTGACGCCCGAGATGCTGCCCGTCATCGTCACGACCGTACTGGCGAGAGGCTCGGCCGTCCTCGCACGCGGCCAGGGCGTGATCGTCAAACGGCTCTCGGCTCTGCACGATGTGGGTGCGATCGATGTCCTGTGCACGGATAAGACGGGCACTCTCACGCAGGACCGGCCCGTGGTCGACTGCTCGGTGGATCCGGACGGCCGCTCCGATCCCGAGGTGCTGCGCTGGGCCGCTGTCAACAGCTTCTGGACGCTCCACCTGGCCGATCTCCCGACGCCGGATGCCCTGGATGAGGCGATCCTGGCGGCCGAGCAAGATCTCGGCGAGTACGAGGGGGTGGACGCGCTCCCCTTCGATCCTGTGCGCCGCGTCTCGAGCGCGATCGTGCGTCACCCGTCGCGCCCGGCGACGAACCTCCTGGTGGTCAAGGGCGCCGTGGAGAACGTGCTGGAACGCTGCGCCCTCGATCCCGCCGCGAGGCAGCGCGCCCAGCTGACCGCCGAGCAGCTGGCCGACAAGGGGTTGCGCGTGCTCGCCGTCGGACTCGCCTCGTACCACCCCGGCGAGGATCAGGGCCTTGCCCTGGTGGGCTTCGTCGGATTGCTCGACGGGCTCGCGCCGGAGGCGGCGGACGCGCTGGCCCATCTCGCCCGGCGCAGCGTCACGATCAAGGTACTCACGGGTGACCATCCGGCTACCGCGGCTCGTGTCTGCCAGGAGCTGGGGCTGCCCTCCGACACGGTCGTCACCGCGAGCCAGCTCGACGGCCTCTCCGACGCGGCCCTGGCCGAGGTCGCCCAGCGGGCGACCGTTTTCGCGCGCTGCACCCCCGAGCACAAGTCGCGCCTGGTGCGGGCGTTGCGGAGCTCCGGGCACACGATCGGGTTCCTGGGTGACGGCGTCAACGACCTGCCCGCCATGCGTGCCGCCGACGTGGGCATCTGTCCGCGCGACGCGGTCGACGTGACCCGTGAGGCCGCCGACGTGGTGCTGGCCGCGAAGGACCTCACCGCCATCGACCACGCGATCGTCACCGGGCGGCGCAGCACCGGCAACATCGTCACCTACCTGCGGGTCGCCCTGTCCTCCAACGTCGGCAACGTCATCGCGATGCTCTGCGCCGGATTGCTGCTGCCCTTCCTGCCCATGCTTCCCGCGCAGGTCCTGGTGCAGAACCTGTGCTTCGATGCCGCCCAGCTGGCGTTCGCGTTCGACCGGGCCGATCCGGCCGTCCTGCGCCGCCCGTTCCGGTTGCGGCGACGCGACATTCTGCGTTTCATCGCCGTCTTCGGCGCGCTCAACGCCTTTGCCGACCTGGCCACGTTCGCCGTGCTGATGTGGGTCGTACCCGAGGCCGCCCAGGCCACCGGCCAGGCCGCCTTCCACACGGGGTGGTTCATCGAGAACCTGCTCACCCAGGCCCTGGTCATGCTGCTGCTCCGTCCCAGAAGGCGGGTCTCCCGCCCGCTGTGGGCGGCCACCGGCGCGCTGACCGCAGTGGGCTTGCTACTGCCGCTTTCGCCGCTTGCCCCCCTGCTCGGCATGACCGCGCTGCCGATCACCTACCACCTGCTGCTCGCGATCGTGGTCATGCTGTACGGCGGGGCGTTGCTGGTGCTCAGCCGTAGGACAGATTGGAACAGGGATCGTCGTCGGCCGAGCGAGCCTTGCCGTTGAGGGTCGCGGGCGGCGCGGTCGGGCCGGCGGTGCTCGCATAGGTCGTGCCCAGGATGACTGTGATGCCGGCCGCGGTCACGGGCTGGAGTTTCGCGCCTCGAAACACCCGCGCGAGGGTCTGTGCCTGTTCCCGCGCGGCCGGGCCGTACCGGATCATGGTTGATGTGTAGTGCTGGGAAGCGGCGGTGCCAACGGCGGTGACGGTGAATCCGGAGGCCTTGAGCTCGGTGGCGGCGCGGGCGGCCAGGCCGGTGATGGTGGTTCCGTTGTAGAGGGCGAGGCTGATCCCGGTGCCGGAGACCGGAGGGGTCGGCTTCGAGGTCGGCTTGGCCTTGCCGCTGGCGTCGATGCCATCGAGAGTGCGGTCCGCCTTGAGCGCCGCCCACAGCAGGTCGGCCTCGGGTTGCACGATGGCGATCCGGGCGCCCTGATATCGCCAGGGCAGCGTGATGAACTTGGTGTTGTGCAGGTCGATGTCCTTCATCGCCAGTGCGAAGGAGAGCAACTTGTCGGCCGAACCCAGCCCCGGATCGACCGTCATGGAGGCGGCGGCCGCCTCCGCGAGCGGCAGCAGGGTGGCCGGGTCGAGGCCCTGCGCCCGCACCTTCTTGATGAGGCCGGAGATGAAGGCCTGTTGCCGTTTGATCCGGCCGATGTCGGAGCCGTCGCCGATGCCGTGCCTGATACGGACATAATCCAGGGCTTTCTGCCCGGACACCGTCTGCGGGCCCTTGGCGAACAGCAGCCGGCCACGCGCCCCGCGGTTGGGGTTGAGGTCGCCCTGATAGACGTTCTTGGGCAGACAGACCGGCACACCGCCGACGGCTTTGGTGATCTTCGAGAAGCCCTCGAAATCGACCACGATCGTGTGGTCGACCCGCAGGCCGGTCAGTTTCTCCACCGTGTTCTGGGTGCAGGCCGGGTTGCCCTTCGCGGTCGCACCCACTGCGAAGGCGGCGTTGAACATCACGTTGGTCTGCGGCACGGTCCAGGTGCCGTTGGGGAGCCGGCAGCGGGGGATGTCCACCAGCGTGTCACGCGGGATCGACACCGCCACCGCGTGCTTGCCATCGCGGTAGACGTGCACGAGCAGCGCGGTGTCCGAGCGTCCCACATCCCCGCGCCCGCCGCCGAGCCTGCTGTTGTCGCCCGAACGTGAATCCGAGCCCAGCACCAGGATGTTCTGGCCCGCGACGTTCGCCGCAGGCCGATCATCGTCGACGCCTTCCGCGCCGAACGTGTTGATGCTCGCGTTCAGCCGGAGATAGGTCCATCCGGCCACGGCCGCCAGGACGGCGATCAGTGACGCCACCACCAGCACGACGACCGGAACCGGGCTGCGCACACGCCGCCGACGCCGCCGGCGCCGAACGGCCCCGCGTGCCTGACGCCGCCGAACCGGGATGTGTGTGCTCATGCCTACTTCCGCGACCATTGATTATATAGTTGCGCAATATAGCAAGTATTTTGTGGTCGAGGAGCCGGGGGCTGAACATGCGGGCAGGAGTGCAGCAAAGGGCCGTCGCCCTCTTGTTGTGGGCGCTGGTGTGCTTACTCGATCTTTGCGAGTTCGCATGGACGGGCTGAGATGCCGCCCCGCCTGGTCGGGCGGCGTACGGCCGGATGCCGCAGAGTCATGCTCGCCCGCCTTCGGCGTCGGCGTTGGAAGCCCGCAGGTAGGCGACCGCCTGGCTCCGGCACTCCTCCAGTCGCCGCACGCACCGCGTTACCTGCCGTGCGGCCTGGCCCGCAGCCGACGCGCCGAACGCGTCCCGGGTTTGCAGGTCGTGATGCCGGCTGCGCAGTACGTCCAGCCTCCTTGTTCGTTCTTCCAGGTCGGCCGGCCTGAACCGGGCCTTGCGTGCCAGCCTGTCCAGCTCTGACGCGAACCTGTCGCACTCGGCTATGAATTCAGCCCAGTCGCTCTCCCGGGCGGCGGTGAACATGATCCGGAAACGGGCGCTGTCGGCACGCTCATGTCCGCCGACGCGCCACATCGCGGCCTCGCCCTCGGCGAGATCGGTTATCCCCAGCGCCCGCTGTATGCCGTCGGCGAAGACGGGGGTGTCCGGCACCGCCCAGATGTCCTCATCCAGCGAGAGCGCGCCGACATCGCGCAGCTCCCGAAGGACCGCGTCCCGGTGCTGGGACGACTGCGGTGGCACGCGCGCGACCAGCACCACCCACTGCGTCGGCGCCTCTCCATCCACCAGACGAATGTACGCACAGATCCGCAACAATTGCACGACTGCGCAAGTTGAGAACTGATTACGGCTCCGCCTCCGGCGACACCACCACCACCAACACCGCCTCGCTGTCGATCGACAAGCCCGAAGGCGATCGTGCTGATCGGCTTGATCGCCGTCGTGCACCTGCCCGAGGTGCGGGCGAAAAGGGTTGGCGGGCTCCGCGTCCCAACCGGCACCATGTGCGGATGCTGATCAGGGAAGCCACCGCTGAGGACTGGCCCGCCATCTGGCCGTTCTTTCATGAGATCGTCACCGCCGGTGAGACCTTCACCTACCCGACCGACCTCGGGCGGGACACCGGGCGCGACTGGTGGCTGTTGCCGCCGCCGAACCGTACGGTCGTCGCCGTCGACGACGCGGGGAAGGTCCTGGGCACGGCGAAGATGAACAACAACCAGTCGGGCAACGGCTCGCATGTCGCGAGCGCCAGCTACATGGTCGATCCAGCGCGTTCCGGGCAGGGCGTGGGCCGGGCGCTCTGCGCGTACACGCTGGAGTGGGCGCGGGCGGCCGGTTTTCGCGCGATGCAGTTCAACGCGGTCGTGGAGACCAACGCGCACGCGGTGAAACTGTACGGATCGCTCGGCTTCGAGGTGCTGGGCACGGTGCCGGAGGGTTTTCTGCACCCGACGAAGGGCTATGTCGGGTTGCAGGTCATGTATCGCGCTCTTTGAGGGGCAGCGAGGCGGGCAGTCCGAAGGGTACGAAGTGGTCGGGGCCGATGAACGAGGTGATCTCACAGATGTGGTCGCCGCGCAGGGTCAGCACGTTGAGCGCCCAGGCGAGGTACGCGCCGAGGTCGTCGTACCAGACGTAGGAGGCCACGGTGGGCTGGCCGTTCGCGCTGGTCAGGAGGTGCCGCCAGTCCGGGCAGGCGGTGATCGGGACCCGTACGGCGAAGTCGGTGACGGCTGCCAGGCCGTGGTACCAGTGCGCCAGCGGCGGCATCGACCAGGTGACGTCCTCGGTCAGCAGCGCGACCAGGGCGTCGGCGTCGCCGCTTTCCAACGCGGAGGAGTACCCGGCGACGATCTCTCGCAGGCGCGCGTCGCCGACCTTCCGCAGGGTCCGCTGCTGGCTGCGGGAGGGGACCTTCTCCGCGACGATCCGGCGGGCTCGCTGCAGGGCACTGTTCACCGACGCGACGCTGGTGTCCATCGTGGTGGCGATCTCGGCGGCGGAGAAGCCGAGGACCTCGAAGAGCAGCAGCGCCGCCCGCTGGTTGCCCGGCAGGTGCTGCAGGGCGGCGACGAAGGCCAGCTCGACGGCTTCGCGCTGCTCGTAGCGCGCGTCCGGGGCGGCCGGCCCTTCGGCGAGGCCCGCGTCGGGGTAGGGGCCCAGCCAGGCGACGTCGGCGAGCGGGGCCTCGCCGACCATGGCGTGGTCGCTGGACGGGCCGAGGTCGACGGGCATCGCCCGCCTGCCGCGGCGTTCGACGGTGTCCAGGCAGGTGTGGGTGGCCACGGTGTAGAGCCACGAGCGCAGCGAGCTACGGCCCTCGAAGCGCGCGAGCCCTCGCCACGCCCGCAGCAGGGCGTCCTGCAGGGCGTCGTCGGCGTCGTGGGTGGAGCCGAGCATGCGGTAGCAGTGGGCGTGCAACTCCCGGCGGAGTGGCTCCACGAGGCGGGTGAAGGCGGCGTTGTCGCCGTCGCGTGCCCGCGCCAGGTCGGGGTCCTCGGTCCGTGTGGAAGAAACTTCGCTCACAGGCGATGATTCTGCCTCACGGTGGAGGTCTCCTCTTCGACGGCAGTACGGCCGCATCCACCAGGAGGATTCCCATGACCCACCATCCCGTACCCGGCTGGTTCGACATCTCCACTCCCGACGCACCGCGAGCGCGACACTTCTACCAGGAGATGTTCGGCTGGCCGATGAACGTGCTGGACGAGACCTACTCGCTGGTGGGCGGGGAGGGCGGCCGACCGGCGGGCGGGATCGGCCAGGCCGGTCCGGACAGCCCCTACACCGGGATCGTCGTCTACTTCCCGGTCGACGACGTGGACACCGCCCTTGAGCGGGCGGAGAAGCTCGGTGGCAGCCGGAGGCTGGAGCCGCAGAGCGTGCCCGGGATGGGGCGGATAGCCGTGTTCATCGATCCCGACGGCAACCCCGTCGGCCTGCTGAGCCCCTGACATTCACCACCGACCAAGGAGGACAGGTCGACATGACCGAAACAGAGCTGAAAGCCGATCTGCACCGGTACCTGCAGCAGGCCCGTGAGGCGCTGCTGTGGAAGCTCGACGGGCTCTCGGAGTACGACGTCCGCCGCCCGATGACGCCGACCGGCACCAACCTGCTGGGGCTGGTCAAACACCTGATCGGCGTCGAGTTGCTCTATCTGGGATACGTGTTCGGGCGGCACTTCGAGGAGAAGGTGCCCTGGTTCGGCCCCACCGGTCGCCTGGAGGACATGGACCCCGAGGCCGAGGAACCCAACGCGGACATGTGGGCCACCGCCGAGGAGTCCCGCGAGTACGTCGTCGGGCTGTACCGGCGGGTGTGGGCGCACGCGGACGCCAGCATCGAGGCGCTGCGGCTGGACGAGACCGGCCACGTGCCGTGGTGGGCCGAGGGGCAGAACAAGCCGACGCTGCACCGGGTCCTGGCTCACCTGACCGCCGAGATCCAGCGGCACGCCGGGCACGCCGACATCGTCCGGGAGCTCATCGACGGGGCCGCCGGGGTGCGGGAGGGGAACGACAACCTGGCACCGGGCGACCGGTCGTGGTGGGAGGAGTACCGGAACCGGCTGGAGCAGGTGGCGCGGGAGGCCGGCCAGGGCTGAGTCCGCCGTACCCTCGGGCCCCGTCGCGCAACCTGTGATCGTCGCTGTCGGGATCGGCTCGCCGTGCCGCCGGTCCCGTCGCGCGACTTGTGATCGTTGCCGTCGGTGGCCCCGGGGTATCACCTGGTGGGCGGCTCCGGGTCGCGTGCCTCGTGGAGCCAGGTGGTGAACAGGTCGGGGTCGATGTCGGCCAGGGTGCGGAGTTTCACCGCGTACGTTGCTGCCCGGGGAATTTAGAGAACTAGACAGTATGGTACTGCCTGTAACTAGACTGAACAGTACCCATAAAGGAACTGGACTGTCCAGTACTCTAGAGAGAAGGGGGCGGCATGGAACCGAACGAGCAGGGCCGGTCGGCGCGCAAGCATCAGGCCATCCTGGAGGCGGCCACCGAGGCATTCCTGAGCAAGGGGTACCCGGGCACCAGCATGGACGACATCGCGAAACTGGCCGCGGTGTCCAAGCAGACCGTTTACAAGCACTTCACCGACAAGGAACAGCTGTTCGCCGAGATCATCCTGGCGACCACCGGCCGGATCGACGGCGTCGTTCGCCTGGTGACGGACGTTCCCGTCGACGGCGCGGCCCTGGAGGAGAGCCTGGGCAGGCTCGCCCGCGAGTTTCTCACCGCCCTCATGCGGCCGCAGGTGCTCCAGCTGCGGCGCCTGATCATCGCCAATGCCGACCGTTTTCCGGAACTGGGTGCCGCCTGGTACGAGCAGGGCTTCGGGCGCGTCCTGGCCACCCTGGCCACCACGTTCCAGCGGCTCGCGGACCAGGGGCTGCTCCGGATCGACGATCCGCTTCTGGCCGCCAACCACTTCGTCGGCCTGCTGCTGTGGATACCGGTGAACAAGGCCATGTTCCACGGCGCTCCCCAGCACACCCAGGCCGAACTCGACCACTACGCCGACGCCGGGGTCCGCACCTTCCTCGCCGCCCACCGCCCGTCCGTTCAGGAGGCCCGGCACTGAGAGCGGGACCGGTGCCGCGCACCGCCGCGGCGTCCGGGCGCCGGCCGGTCAGCGGCGCTGGTCGCCGCTGCGGCCGCGGCCCCGGTCACTGGTCAGGGTCGCCAGCAACGGGCCGATGCGGTACTCCACCGGGGTCGTCAGGGCGATCTCGGTGGTGGACCGGACGACGCCGCGGAGCGCCAGGACCTCCTGGATCAGCGACTGCAGCTCGGCGTGGCTGCGGGAGGCCACCCGGACCATGAGGTCGCTGGTGCCGGTGGTGATGCAGACCTCAAGGACCTGGCTCAGCCGCCCGAGCGTGTCGGTGACCTCGCCCAGAGTGCCCTGGGCGAGCTGCAGGTGCAGGAACGCGGTCACCGGCAGGCCGAGGCGCTCCAGGTCGACGCGGGCGCTGAAGCCCGTCAGCACCCCCGACTCGACGAGCCGCTGGTAGCGCGCCTGGACCGTGTTCCGCGCGACCCCCAGCCGGGCCGCGAGCTCGCTGGTCCCGGCCCGGGGGTCTTCGGACAGGGCGGTCAGCAGCTCCGCGTCGAGCCGGTCAATGCTGGTCACAGTGCTCACCTGTCGTCGTTTGCGGTGGGTGTTAACTGAGCAGGACGCTCAATATTTCTGCAGAACCTTGACGTGGCAGCCACTCTAACCTCAAATTTACCGACATATGCGTCAGCTCTGGTGAAGGAGGCACACATGACCCAGACCGCCGATCCTGTGGTCGGGGCGGGTGCCCGCATCGACCTCGCCGATCGCTACCGGCCGGGTTCCGGCCCGGTGCTGCTGACGGGAGTCCAGGCCGTCGGCCGGTTGATCGCCGAGCAGCGTGCGCGCGACGAGCGGGCCGGTCTGCGCACCGCCACGTTCGTGTCGGGATACCAGGGTAGCCCGCTGGCCGGTCTCGACAAGACGCTCGCCGGTCTGAGGTCCGACGACCTGCGCCTGCTGCCCGGTCTCAACGAGGAGCTCGGCGCCACCGCCGTCTGGGGCAGCCAGAGCGCCCTGCCCGGCGAGCGGCGTACCCACGACGGCGTGGTGGGTCTCTGGTACGGCAAGGGACCCGGCGTCGACAGGTCGGGCGACGCGATCCGGCACGCGTCCACGTACGGTGTCGACCCGCGCGGCGGGGTGCTGGCCCTCGCCGGTGACGACCCGGGCTCGTCGTCGTCCACGCTGCCGTGCGTCAGCGAGCGCGCGCTGGCCGCGATGGGGCTGCCCGTGCTGTACCCGCGCGACGCCGAGGAGATGGTCGCCCTCGGGCTGTACGGCATCGCCCTGTCCCGGGCGTCCGGCTGCTGGGTCGGCGTCAAGGTGGTCACCGCGGTGGCCGACGGGCTCTTCACGGTCGACCGCGACTTCGCCGACATGCACATAGCGGTTCCCGGGATCGAGTGGGAGGGGCGGCCGTGGACCTACCGGCAGCGCACCATGCTCTCCCCGACCGACAGCCTGCTCGCCGAGGCCGACCTGTTCGGCCCCCGGTGGGCGATGGTCGAGGCGTTCGGAGCCGCCAACCCGCTGGACGTCGTCGAGGTCGACCCCGCCGGCGCCTGGCTCGGGATCGCGGCACCCGGCGTGACGTACGACGCGGTGCGCCAGGCCCTGCTCGACCTGGGTCTCGACCAGCGGGATCTGGAGCGGGCCGGGATCCGGCTGATGCGGATCGGGATGCCCTACCCGCTCGGGGCCGGCACCCTGCGGCGGTTCGCGCGCGGGCTCCGCCAGATCCTGGTCGTGGAGGAGAAGACCTCCTTCGTCGAGAGCCAGGTGCGCGACCTGCTGTACGGCTCGGCCGACGCTCCGGCGGTGCTGGGAAAGCGGGACGCGGACGGCCGGCCGCTGGTGCCCGCCGGGGGACTGCTGAACGCCGACCGGCTGACCGGGCCGCTGCGCAGGCTGCTCGCCGACCGGGTCGAGCTCGCCCCGCCGCCACGGGCACCCCGGATGGCGCTCACCCTGACACCGGTGGCGAGCCGCACCCCGTACTTCTGCAGCGGCTGCCCGCACAACCGGTCGACCGTGCTTCCCGAAGGGTCGCTGGGGGCCGGCGGCATCGGGTGCCACACCATGGTGACGATCGCCGACCGGGAGAGCGCGCGGGTCACGTCGCTGACCCAGATGGGCGGCGAGGGGACTCAGTGGCTGGGACAGTCGCAGTTCACCGACGTGCCGCACATCTTCCAGAACGTCGGCGACGGCACGTTCTTCCACTCCGGCCAGCTGGCGCTGCAGGCGTGCGTGGCGGCCGGGGTGAACATCACCTACAAGATCCTCTACAACCAGGTCGTCGCGATGACCGGTGCGCAGGACCCTCAGGGGGCCCTGAGCGTTCCGGCGCTGACGCGCAAGCTCCACGCCGAGGGCGTGGCCAGGATCATCGTCTGCTCCGAGACGCCCCGCGGCTACGGCAGGCGGGCCCGGTTCGCGCCGGGGACGCTCGTCTGGCACCGTGACCGGCTCGACGAGGCGCAGCGACTCCTTCGCGACGTGCCGGGCGTCACCGTGCTCATCTACGACCAGCAGTGCGCGGCCGAGGCCAGGCGGCTCCGCAAGCGCGGCAGGCTCGCCGAGCGGACCGAACGGGTCGTCATCAACGAGAGCGTCTGCGAGGGGTGCGGCGACTGCGGGGTGAAGAGCAACTGCCTGTCGGTGCAGCCCGTGGAGACCGAGCTCGGCCGCAAGACCAGGATCGACCAGACCTCCTGCAACACCGACTACACCTGCCTGCAGGGCGACTGCCCGTCCTTCGTCACCGTACGGGTCGACCCCTCCGGTAAATCCGCGCCCGGTGGGTCGCGACCCGAGCCGCCCGAGGTGGCGGATCCGGTCATTCCGGTGGCGAGCCCGACGTACGACGTGTTCCTGGCCGGGATCGGCGGCACGGGCATCGTGACGGTCAACGCGGTCCTGGCCACCGCCGCCCTGCACGACGGTCTGCGCAGTGTCGGCCTCGACCAGACCGGCCTGTCGCAGAAGGCGGGCCCGGTGACGTCGCACCTGCGGATCTCGGTCGACGGCGGTGAGCCGGCCAACCGGGTCAGTACCGCCGGTGCCGACACCGTGCTGGCGTTCGACCTGCTGGTGGGCACCGACGCCAAGCACCTGGCCCTGGCGAACCCCGACCGCACCGTCGCGATCGCCTCGACGAGCCGGACACCGACCGGGGAGATGGTCTACGACGCCGGGCTCGGCTACCCGGACGCCGAGCCGATGCTCGCACGCCTGCGGAACTCGACGTCCAGGCTGCACGAGCTGGACGCGCTCGGCGCCGCCGAGGCGCTGTTCGGCTCCACGGACGTGGCGAACCTGCTGGTCGTGGGGGCCGCGTTCCAGGCCGGTGCGCTGCCGCTGACCGCGCGGGCCATCGAGCGGGCGATAGCGCTCAACGGGGTGAAGGCCGACCTCAACACCGCCGCCTTCCGCTGGGGCCGGGTCAGCGTCGCCGACCCGGCCGCGTTCGCCCGGGCCGTCTCGGGTGACGGGGTGCGGCCGGCCGTTGCCGGTGGTGGCCCGGACGGCTCCGAGTTCCTGGCCGGCCGGTCGCTGGAGGGCGAGACCGCCCGGCTGGCGGGCCTGCGGGCCGTGGAGCTGCGGGCGCACTCCGGTGCGGACCTGGCCCGGCGCTATGTCGACCTGGTCGAGGCCGCGTGGACCGCTGAGCGGGCCGTGGGTGAGGCGACGGCCTTCAGCGAGGCGGTGGCCCGTGGCGCGCACCGGCTCTGGGCCTACAAGGACGAGTACGAGGTGGCCCGCCTGCTCACCGACCCCGCCACCGACCCGGTCGCCGGGCAGGTCCCCGGGGCCACGAAGGTCACCTACAACCTGCACCCGCCGATGCTGCGGTCGATGGGAATGAGCAGGAAGCTCAAGCTCGGTCCCTGGTTCCGGCCGGTGCTGCGCGGGCTCGCCAAGGGGCGGGTGCTGAGAGGTACGCCGCTGGACCCGTTCGGGTTCGCGCACGTCCGCCGGCTTGAGCGCGCGCTGGCGGCCGACTACCGGGGCATGGTCGTCGAGCTGGCCCGGATCCTCGACGCGGGCGGCTACGACCGCGCGGTGCAGGCCGCCGAGGCCGCGGAGCTGGTACGCGGCTACGAGGAGGTCAAGCTGGCAGGCGTCGAGCGCTACCGTGAGCGGCGCGGCGAACTCGGTGTCCCGCTCGACGACCAGGTGCTGCGGCTCCTGCGCTGACCACGACGTCGCGGAGGAGCAGGCGGAACGTCGATTGAGGTGTGGTCGACGTTCCCGGCCGATCCGCGGACGTCTCAGGCGTTGCTCGGTTCCCGGCGCGAACGGCGTTTCCGCTGGATCAGCAGGAACGTGATCGCCGCGAGTGCGGCGAGGACGACGCCGACCAGCGCCACCGTGGGGTACTGGCTCGTGTCCATTTCCGCCTTGACCGCTTGTGCTGTCCCTGCGGCGGGGAACTGGATGGTCGCCTCGGCGGTACGTTTCGTCAGCCCGCTTTCCAGTCGGATCCGGGCACGCCACGGCCCGTCGGGCACCTGCTCGTTGAGGGCGGCGGTGACGGATCCGGCGTCGCCGGGAGCGAGTGTCGTGCCCGTTTGGACCTTGAACGGGCCGGCGCTCAGGCTTCCGGAGTTGTTGGTCAGTTTCAGGTCGCCGCTCAGGTCGAGTGCGCGGCCTCCGGTGTTGTGCACCTGCGCCAGGACGATCTGCTGACCGGTGGGTGACCGTTGGGCCGTCAGCGAGTCGATGGTGAAGTCCGATGCCGGTGGGTTGCCACGACCGACGGACAGGTAGATCCGGATACCGACGCGGTTGACCTCGGCGACGCCTCCACCGGGCGGCGCGGCCTTGGCCGCCTGAGCCCAGATCACGGCGTAGCGCTCTCCGGGGGCGGCCTTGCCCGGCACGGCGATGGTCGCGGTGACCGCCGAGCGGGCGTGCGGGGCCAGGGTCACCTCATGCCGGTCCATGCTGGTCCAGGAGGACAGCTCATTGGCGGTGCGATCGGCGGCGAACTGGAATTTCCGGTCGCGTACCTGTGCCGCGGCCGTGTAGAGCGAAAGCCGCTTGGGCGAGCCGGTCGTGTTGAACACCTCGACCCGCCGGTGAATGACGGACCCCGGGGCAAGGTGATCGATGATGTAGGTCCAGGCCCGCGCGTTGGCTCGCGCGGCGACCGGTGCTTCGAGCAGGCGGATCCCGATGCCGCCCGCGGGCGAGGAGGCCGCCGCCGGCGTGGACCTGTCGAGCGTGCCGGCGGCCGGGGCGAGAGCCCCGGCCACCAGCAGCCCCGCAACGACGGTACGAAGACGCACGATTGCCGCCGGCTGTGGTCAGGCGACCGAATGGGTGACGGTGCCGGTGTACGTTCCCGCGACGGTCGCGGCCGGAATCGTCACGGTGAGCGTCGGATTCCAGGTGGCGGTGTTGTTACCGACGAGGTCGGTGCCGGTGAACGCGGTGCGCGGCACGTTGATGATGCCGCCGGGACCGGGCGTGAAGGTCCCCTCGCCCGTCGTGGCGGTGGCCGATCCGGGGGAGTAGCTGAGGTTGATGTCCGGGATGGTCTCGGGCCCCGTGGCCGCGCCGGTGGTGAAGTCGGTGCCGGTGACGGTCGCGGTCCAGGACCCGTTCAGGGTGGCGCGCTCGTCGGTGACCGTGACGGAACCGAGCTGCCCCGAGATGCTGGCGGCGCCGGATGCCACCGAGCCGAGGCTCGCCGACCCCGGCGCGTTGACCGTGAGACCGGCGGACGTGATCGAGAACGTGACGGTGGTGTCCACGGCCAGTGCGGGCAGAGCGGTCGCTGCGACAAGGCTGAGACCGACGGCTGCGGCGATCGCCAAAAGCGGTTTACGCATCTTCTGATCCAATGTTCAAGCGGATGTGAGAGGCGATGCGCAGCTCGGACGCTTAACCCAAGGAATCAAGCCCTCGGGCATACCGGCACGCCTCGTAGCGGACGATAACTCTTCGCGGTTTCCGCAAGATCAAAGGCGCGACGCGTGCAATCGCTGCAATACCGTTCCATGGCAATGAAATGCCGAAAGGCGCGGACTTCGGCAATGGGTCCACGACCGCGCACCCTTACCTGTGGGCGACTTCCTGTGGCGAACAGTTGCTCATGGTTGCCTTGGGGTTGATGGCGCGGGTCCGAGTGGAGGGCATCGAGGCCGGCCCGGTGCGCCCGACAGTGGCCGTGCGCGAGGATCGGCCGGGGGGAGTGCCGCACTGATCGGCCTTGACGATTGGCCGTCGTCCCGGACGGGGGTGCCCCGGACGGCTTCCCCGGGTGCGACCGGGGCGCCCTCGGGCGGAGACCTTGCCTGTCCCCCCGAGGGCGGCCCCTCCTGACAGGGGGAAGCATATAGTGGCCGCGCGGATACCTATGGTTGCTATCCGTTTTGCTCACACCCGCGCCGCGCTCGCAGCCGCCGAGGTCCTCGGCCAAGCGGTGGACGAGGTGAGCGGCTGACCGACCTCGACCAGACCGCCTGGCTGATGTCACGCATCCCGGCTTCCAGTGGTTTTCCGGCGGGAGAGGCCCCCGGCGGGGGAGGTGCCCGCTTCGCTAGGCTCGGATGATGGGCTCTTTTAGAACGCTTGTGCTGTGGGATATCGATCACACGCTGGTCAGCATCGACGGGGTCGGCAGGGACATCTACGCCGAGGCGTTCCAGGTGGTGACCGGGCAGCCGATGCGGCGGGTCGCGGCCATGGCGG
The DNA here is from genome assembly GCF_040607515.1 of Streptosporangium sp. NPDC005286. Classification (NCBI taxonomy): domain Bacteria; kingdom Bacillati; phylum Actinomycetota; class Actinomycetes; order Streptosporangiales; family Streptosporangiaceae; genus Streptosporangium; species Streptosporangium sp. NPDC005286. Next base: position 77,797 of record NZ_JBEXGU010000012.1, read on the forward strand.
GGCGGACCGACTGGGCGATCACGGCGGAGACGCTCCGGATGCACGACGTCGAGGTGTCGGAGGAACTGCTGAGCTCCTTCGTCGCGGCCCTCGCCGAGGCGTTCGTCGTCTACGAGGCGGAGATCTCGCAGCGGGGCAGGGTCCTGGCGGGGGTGCGCGAGGTGCTCGACGTGCTGGCGGGCCGGGCCGACGTGATCCAGTCGCTGCTCACCGGGAACATGGAGCCGCTGGCGATCGGCAAGCTCAGGGCGTTCGAGCTGGAGGGTTTTGTGGACTTCGAGGTGGGGGCCTACGGGATGGACCACGAGGACCGCGCGGTGCTGGTGGGCCTGGCGCAGCAGCGTGCCGCGCGGAAGTACGAGGAGTCCTTCACCGCGCGGAACACGGTGCTGGTCGGGGATACGCCGAACGACGTTCTAGCCGGCCTTGAGGGTGGGGCGAGGGTGGTGGCCGTCGCCACCGGTTCCAGCGACGTCCAGGCCCTGAAGGAGGCCGGTGCGGAGCTGGTGCTGGAGGATCTCGCCGACACCGCCGCCGTGGTACGGGCACTCCTGGGGCCGTCGGAGCCGTAGGGCGGTCCCGGCCGTCGCCGGGCCGCGCGACCGACCATGGCGCGTGGTGCGCGGATTCCCCGTGGTCGCGGGACGGCCGCGCGCCGCGGCCTCCGGCGAGAGGCGGTCGCCCTACCGTGAGGGCGGACCGGCGGTCATGGCACGCACGTCGACGAGCCTGACCAGTTCCGGCAGGACCGTGCCCAGCGGGGCGTCGACGGCGAGCGTCGCGTAGCCGTCGCCGCGGGTCGGGCCCTGGTTGACGATCGCCACGGGGATGCCGAGCTTCGCGGCGTGCAGCACGAACCGGCGGCCGGACATCACCGTCAGCGACGATCCGAGCACCAGCAGCAGGCGCGCTCGCTCCACCAGGGCGTAGCACGCGCGGACGCGTTCCGGCGGGACGGTCTCCCCGAAGAAGACGACATCGGGCTTGAGCACCCCCCGGTCACACGCCCGGCAGCCGACCAGCTGGAACCCGTCGACCTCCTCGTCCGCCAGTTCGACGTCGCCGTCCGGGTTGATCGCGCCTGCCCGGGCACCGAACCGGGGGTTCGCCAGCGTCAGGCGATGATCCAGCTCCTCGCGCGGGCTCGAATCACCGCAGTCCAGGCAGATCACCTGATGCAGGCTGCCGTGCAGCTCGACGACCGCCTCGGCGCCGCCCGCCTGGTGCAGGCCGTCCACGTTCTGCGTCACGATGCCGGCCACCAGGCCGCGCCGCTGGAGCCGCGCGACCGCGTGGTGGCCGCTGTTCGGCCTCGCCCCGGTCATCGCCCGCCACCCGAGGTAGCTCCGCGCCCAGTAGCGCCGCCTGGCGGCCGGGTCGCCGGTGAACGTCTGGTAGGTCATCGGGGTGTGCCGGACCAGGGAGCCGAGCGGCCCCCGGTAGTCGGGAATTCCCGACTCCGTCGATATCCCGGCCCCGCTCAGCACCACGACACCGCCCGCGGCCACCAGCTTCGCCAGCGCGCTCGTATCCTCGCTCACCCTCCCATACTGACCCACCTCGGATACCGCACGGCATCGGGCCTGCCATCGGTCGGGCTGTCCCGCCTCCTGGGATGCCGGGACGGTTGTCTCGTGGCCACAGTGGTTGTGACGCGGTGGTGCCGGTCGGGGGCGGTCAGCGGAAGTCGTCGGCGTGGTCGGCCACCCACCGGCGGAACGGGGTGGCCGGTGCTCCGGTGAGTTCCTCCACGGTGGAGGTGGTCGACTCCGGGGTGGCCGCCATCCGCGCGTGCCCGTCGATGATTCCCTCCGCCGCGGCGGCCGGCCAGCCCTGGTCGAGCAACTCGCGCAGCGCGATCTCCGGTGCGAGCTCCTCCCAGCGCGTCGGCCGGCCGATCACCTCGCCGATGGCGGTCACCTGCTCCACCTGGGTCAGCGCCTCGGGGCCGGTCAGCACGTACCTCGCCCCGGCGTGGCCGGTGCCGGTGAGCACGCTCACCCCCGCGGCGGCGATGTCGCGCTCGTGGATCAGCGGCCTGGTGGCCGCACCGTGCACCCAGCGGACGACGCCGGTCTGGAGGATCTGGGCGGCCCACATCAGGGTGTTGGCGGCGAACCCGCCGGGCCGCAGGAACGTCCACTCCGCTCCGGACCGCTCGATCAGCCCCTCGATGAGGGCGTGGGAGCCGAGGATCGAGTTCGGGTCCTGGCCGGGGGCGTCGGACGTGCCGCGCGCGGAGAGGTAGACGACGCGGCGGGCGTGCTCGGTGATCCTCTCGATGGTCGCGGGCGCCGCGTGGTCGGCCGCGAGGGTCGGCCAGACGAGGAACACCGAGTCGACCCCGTCCAGGGCGGCGTCCAGGCTGCCGGGGTCGGCCAGGTCGCCGCGTACCACCTCGGCGCCCTCCGGGAGCCTGGCGGACGCGGGATCGCGGGCCAGCGCGCGCACGGCGGCGCCCGCGCCGAGGAACTGGGCCACGGCCTGGCCGCCGACCTTGCCGGTCGCCCCGGTAACCAGGATCATGATGATCTCCTTCGTCAGTGGGAATGCCGCGATCAGTCTTCAACTTCAACTTTGGTTCAGGTCAAGGGAGTCAGGGAGGATGGGACCGTTGTCCACCGAGCATCAGCCGTTCCCCGGAAGCGCGGGCGGGAAGGCCGGGACGCCGTGGACGCGCGGGCGGGTCCTCGCGTCGCTCGCCGTGCTGGTCGCCGGGCTGCTGATGTTCCACGACGCCGTGCCGAACGCCGTGGGCAACCTCGGCAGCCTGCTGGAGACGTTCCTGCCCTGGGTCGGCCTGGCGGTTCCCTTGCTGGGGGTTCTGGCGCTGCTGCGGCGTTCGGCTCTCGCGGCGGTGGCCCTGCTGCTCCCCGTGACGGTCTGGGCCGCTCTCTTCGGCGGCCGGCTGCCGCCCGCCGAGCGGGGAGCGGCACACGATCTGGCGGTGTCCCAGTTGACGGTGCTCCAGCACAACGTCGCGGACGACAACCCCGACCCGGCCGGAACCGCGCGGGCCCTGGCCGGAGCCGGTGCGGATCTTGTCGCCCTGGAGGAGGTGACCCCCGAGGCGCTGCCCGTCTACGGGGCCGCCCTCGCGCCGGACCATCCCCACCGCGCCGTCGTGGGCACCGTCGGGCTCTGGTCCAGGTATCCCCTCACGGACTCCCGGCCGGTGGACATCAGGCCGAAGGACATCGAGGGCGACTGGAGTCGGGGGTTGCGGGCCACGGCGCGGACCCCGTACGGCGACGTGGCCGTCTACGTCGCCCACCTTCCCTCGCTCCGCGTCCGGCTGCCGGACGGCTTCGGCTCCGGCCGGAGGGACGAGAGCGCCGTCGCGCTGGGCGGGGCCATCGCCGCGGAGAGGCTGGAGCGGGTCATCCTGCTGGGCGATCTCAACGGCACCCTCGACGACCGGGGCCTGGCCCCCCTCACCTCACGCCTGATCCCGGCGCGGGACGGCTTCGACTTCAGCTGGCCCGTCGCCTTCCCCGTCGCCAGGATCGACCATGTCATGACCCGCGCGGCGACCCCCGTCAGCACCTGGACCCTGCCCGCCACCGGCAGCGACCACCTGCCGATCGCCGCCCGCATCAAGCTCTGACGCACACAGGCGAGCAGGGGGCGGCCGACTCGCCACGCACCGTCGGGTAGTCCCGACCGGCGTCATCCGTGGTTCCGGGTGTCGGTGGTTCAGCGTGATGGTCACGTCGATCGCGCCGTCGTGCGGGACGCGCAGGATGTGCACCCGGCGGCTGCCGTCACGCATGTAGTGGATGGAGGCGGCGCTCAGCGTCGCCGCCCGCTGATCCGGATCACGCCCCGCTCCGGGCTCTTTACATGTCTGGACCCCGAGCTCGGCAACTGCTGACAGTTGCCGGGCTCGGGGTCCATGGTGTGGAATGTTCCTGCCGTGGCAGCGATACCGTGTCACGGCGACACTGAAGGCGCCGACGAACACGATGCCGTTGTGGGCGATTCTCCAGTCACGGTCACAGAACCGGTGGCGGATGTCGTTCCATCCGAGGCGGTGGTGCTTGTGCCGAAGCCAACGCACGATCGCCACCACGCATGGTGACAGGCGTGCGCTCATTCGTCATTCGTCACCGACCACACGATCGGCCCGCTCTCGGTTCCTTCGACGACTTCGCCGACGGCCAGGCCCTCCAGATCCGGCGGTCGGGTCGCATCGTCAATTATGTCCGCGGCTCTTCTATTGTGATCTTCTTGCTTGGACCGCAGGAACGATCAACGAGAGCAGTACTAGTGCTGAGGCGGAGCGGGCGCCCCACCTGTGCGGCAGTCGAGAGGCTGCTTGATTGTCGGGACCTTGTTGGTGGCAGCGCCGGCCTTGTCCTGAGCGGCGGCCGCGATCTTGTTTCCGAGGGCGGTGCCGAAGGCCTCAGGGCTGGTGCCGCCGTTTGGAGGCCTGGGGGGAACCGGTATCCAGTTGCGGGCGTCGGCGTCGGCCTTGTTACGGGCTTCTGCCTCGGCTTTCTGCCGGGCGTCGGCGTCGGCCTTGCTGCGGGCGTCGGCGTCGGCCTTGTTACGGGCGTCGGCGTCGGCCTTGTTACGGGCGTCGGCGTCGGCCTTGTTACGGGCGTCGGCGTCGGCGTCGGCCTTGTTGCGGGCTTCTGCTTCGGCCTTCTGCCTGGCCTCTGCCTCTGCTTCGGCCTTGTTGAGAGCCGCCGCGAGTGCCGCTGCCCAGTTGCGGGCGTCGGCGTCGGCCTTGTTGCGGGCCTCTGCTTCGGCCTTCTGTCGGGCTTCTGCTTCGGCCTTCTGCCTGGCCTCTGCCTCTGCTTCGGCCTTGTTGCGGGCCTCTGCTTCGGCCTTCTGTCGGGCTTCTGCTTCGGCCTTCTGCCTGGCCTCTGCCTCTGCTTCGGCCCTGTTGCGGGCCTCTGCCTCGGCCTTCTGCCTGGCCTCTGCCTCGGCCTTCTGCCTGGCCTCTGCCTCTGCCTCGGCCCTGTTGCGGGCCTCTGCTTCGGCCTTCTGTCGGGCTTCTGCTTCGGCCTTCTGCCTGGCCTCTGCCTCTGCTTCGGCCCTGTTGCGGGCTTCTGCTTCGGCCTTCTGCCTGGCCTCTGCCTCTGCTTCG
>NZ_JBEXGU010000012.1:82985-103283 GCF_040607515.1 Streptosporangium sp. NPDC005286
CGCGGGCTTCTGCTTCGGCCTTCTGCCTGGCCTCTGCCTCTGCTTCGGCCCTGTTGCGGGCTTCTGCTTCGGCCTTCTGCCTGGCCTCTGCCTCTGCCTCGGCCCTGTTGCGGGCTTCTGCCTCGGCCTTCTGTCGGGCTTCTGCTTCGGCCTTCTGCCTGGCCTCTGCCTCTGCCTCGGCCCTGTTGCGGGCCTCTGCTTCGGCCTTCTGCCTGGCCTCTGCCTCTGCCTCGGCCCTGTTCCTGGCGTCCGCATCGGCCTTCTGTCGGGCTTCTGCTTCGGCCCTCTGCCTGGCCTCTGCTTCGGCCCTCTGCCTGGCCTCTGCCTCTGCCTCGGCCCTGTTCCTGGCGTCCGCATCGGCCTTCTGCCTGGCCTCTGCCTCCGCATCGGCCTTCTGCCTGGCGATACTGTCGGCGTCGGCAGAAGTGTTCAGATGGAAGTTGACATTCTGGTGAATTCTCTGCGACTGGTTCGACAACTGGCGCTGGAATTGGCGTTGCAACGACCGTTGCCTCTGGAACTGCCTCAGCAGCTGACGACGCCAGGAATGCCCACAGCCGCTGCCACCGCACCAACTGCCTAGAGCGGCGCTGGCTGTAGCGCTGGCTGCGGCGCTGGCTGTGGTGGCGGCGGTCGCGGCACCGAGGCCAACGGCTCCGCCTGTCAGCATCGTGCTGCCGACGGCGAATACTGCGACGGCGTTTTTGATCTTGGACACTACATGTCCCCCTCGAAAGGATTGATTGCCCCCTGCTTCGACGTTCTCAAAATCGGCTGGAAAGTATCTTCTCTAGCCCTTAGGGATCATCGCTGCGAACCCTTGATTTCCTTTTGTATCGAGGGATAAACGGTGATCATCCACCTCTTTTGCTTGATTACCTCTTGTTGGCGATATTGAACTTATTTATTAACTTACGCACCTCTATATCAAGGTGCAATGCCGCCAAGTTTATGATCTTTTCGGCAAGTGGCTATAATCTCAATCATTCACCCTCAAGTCCGATAGCTAACCTTTAGTGTTGAATGCTCCTTTTTGGTGGCATCTATCGAGGCAAGAGTGGATTGCCGCACAATGCAGTTGGATGTCGCTGGTGAATGGATTATTAGCCTTGATCATCCAGCTTTGTGAAAGATATTTATCCGACATGCGACTGATTTAATGGGTGACGGCCCTGTATATGGTGTTTCGATCCGCTGTGCCAGAAGAACTCCCGCGGGTCTTCCGAGTCGACCGGGGCGGTGCTGTCGCCTGACCGCTGTTGCACTCCTGCGCTGGGCGCGTGCGCGGGCTCGCCGGCGACATCTTCGATGGCGGAGTGGGGCGAGAGGGGACATCGCCCGCCGGGATCGGCTCTGGAGCCGTCCTCGCTCGGGGGAAGGGGGAACTTACCGGTCGCGGCTCGCGTCAGGTTCTGATTCCCGCGAGAACGGGTCGCCGATTCTGCCGGTGCGGGGGCGTGGCGTGTCGGTCGTCGTTCGCCGGATACGGCCGATCGACGCCACCGCGCGGCCCTTCCGCAAGCTGGTTCCGCGGGCCACCTACGTCGAGATAGAGGGCGCGCCCCACGGCCTGCTCTGGACCCACGCCGCCGAGGTCACCGAGGCACTCCTCGGCTTCGTCAAAGGCTGAACGGTCACGGTGAGACCGTCTCGCCACCGGTGACGGGCGGCTCGGGCGAGTTCGGTCGTTCTCGGTGACCGCGTCGTGGCCGGTCGCCTCCGGCCGGCGCTCCGTGCTCCCGGGGGCGGCCGTGGCGACAACGATGCCACGGCCGCGCCGACCCGTCACCAAGCCGGACGGATCACGGTGAGACCGGCGTGGGCACCTCCTCCGCGGTCGTCTCGTCGCCCTCGATCGCCGCACCGCTGAACTGCGCGGAGTACAGGCGGTGGTAGGCGCCGCGGGCGGCGAGCAGCTCGTCGTGGGTGCCGTGCTCGACGATGCTTCCCTCCTCCATCACCAGGATGAGGTCGGCGTCGCGGATGGTCGACAGCCGGTGGGCGATGACGAAGCTGGTGCGGTCCGAGCGCAGCGCGGCCATGGCGTGCTGCACCAGGACCTCGGTGCGGGTGTCGACCGAGCTGGTGGCCTCGTCGAGGATGAGCAGCGACGGGTCGGCGAGGAAGGCGCGGGCGATGGTCAGCAGCTGCTTCTCACCGGCGCTGACGTTGCTCCCCTCCTCGTCGATCACCGTGTCGTAGCCGTCCGGCAGGGTGCGCACGAAACGGTCGACGAAGGTGGCCCGCGCGGCGGCGAGGATCTGCTCCTCGGTGGCCCCGGGGTTGCCGTAGGCGATGTTCTCGCGGATGGTGCCGCCGAACAGCCAGGTGTCCTGGAGCACCATGCCGATGTGCGAGCGCAGGTCGTCGCGGCGCATCGCGGTGATGTCGATGCCGTCGAGGGTGATCCGGCCCGAGTTCAGCTCGTAGAAGCGCATGATGAGGTTGACCAGGGTGGTCTTGCCCGCGCCGGTCGGGCCGACGATCGCGACGGTGTGCCCGGGGTCGGCCACCAGGGACAGGTCCTCGATGAGGGGCTGCTCCGGGTCGTAGCTGAAGGACACGTGCTCGAACTCGACGCGGCCCCGCCTGGCGGTGGGCACCACCGGGTCGGCCGGGTCGGGCTCCTGCTCCGCGGCGTCGAGCAGCTCGAAGACCCGCTCGGCCGAGGCCACCCCCGACTGCAGCAGGTTGGCCATCGAGGCGACCTGGGTCAGCGGCTGGGTGAACTGCCGGGAGTACTGGATGAACGCCTGCACGTCACCCAGGCTCATCGCCCCGGTGGCGACCCGCAGGCCACCGACGACGGCGATGGCGAGGTAGTTGAGGTTCCCGATGAACATCATCATCGGCATGATGATCCCGGAGATGAACTGGGCGCCGAAGCTGGCCTTGAACAGCTCCTCGTTCCTCTCCCTGAACACCTCCTCGACCTCGGGGCGGCGTCCGAACACCTTCACCAGCTCGTGACCGGTGAACGCCTCCTCGATGTGAGCGTTCAGGCTGCCGGTGTGCTTCCACTGCGCGACGAAGTGCTTCTGCGAGCGCTTGGCGATCATCCCGGTGGCGACCATCGTCAGCGGGATGGTCACCAGGGCGATCAGCGCGAGCAGCGGTGAGATCACGAACATCATCGCGAGCACGCCGATCACCAGCAGCAGCGAGTTCAGCAGCTGGCTCATGGTCTGCTGCAGGGTCTGCGAGACGTTGTCGATGTCGTTGGTGACCCGGCTGAGCAGCTCGCCGCGCGGCTGGCCGTCGAAGAACCTGAGCGGAAGCCGGTGCAGCTTCTCCTCGACCTCCTCCCGCAGCCGGTAGACGGTGCGCTGCACCACGTCGTTGAGCAGGTAACCCTGGTACCAGGCGAAGAGCGACGACGCGATGTAGAGCCCCAGCACCCAGAGCAGGACCGTGCCCAGCGCGCCGAAGTCGATGCCCTGACCGGGTACGACGTCCATCCCCGCGAGCAGGTCGGCGAAGTTGTCGTTGCCGGAGGCGCGGGCCGCCTCGATCGCCTGCTGCGTGCTCGTCCCGGCGGGCAGTTGCTTGCCGATCACCCCGGTGAAGATCAGGTCCGTCGCGTACCCGAGGATCTTCGGCCCGATGACGGAGAACACCACGCTGATCACGGCGAGGCCGACCACGGCCAGCAGCCTCGGGCGGTCGGGGTTCATCCGCCGGACCAGCCGTCGCGCGGAGGGCCCGAAGTTCATCGACTTCTCCGCGGGCATCCCGGCCCCGCCCATGGGGCCCCGGCCGAAGCCTCCGCCGCCGACGGGTGGTCGCGGTCGCGCGGTCGTGGGACTGTCACTCATGCTGCGGTCTCCGCGGCTAGTTGGGACTCGACGATCTCGATGTACGTCGGGCAGGAATCCAGCAGCTCGTCATGGGTTCCCAGGCCGACGATCACGCCGTCGTCCAGGACGATGATCTGATCGGCGTCGGCGATGGTGGAGACCCGCTGGCCGACGATGATGACGGCGGCCTCGGCGGTGTGCGGGCGCAGGGCGGCACGCAGCCGCGCGTCGGTGGCCAGGTCCAGGGCCGAGAACGAGTCGTCGAACAGGTAGATCTCGGGCTTGCTGACCAGTGCCCTGGCGATGGACAGTCGCTGTCGCTGCCCGCCGGACACGTTCGTGCCGCCCTGGGTGATGGGCGCCTCCAGGCCCTCGGGCATCGCCTCGACGAAGTCGCGCGCCTGGGCCACCTCCAGCGCCTCCCACAGCTCCTCGTCGTCGGCGTCCGGGTTGCCGTAGCGCAGGTTGCTGGCGACGGTGCCGCTGAACAGGTACGGCTTCTGCGGCACCAGGCCGATGCGCGACCAGAGCACCTGGGGGTCGAGGTCGCGGACGTCGACGCCGTTGACCGAGACCGTGCCCGAGGTGGCGTCGAACAGCCTGGGCACCAGCGAGACCAGCGTCGTCTTGCCGGAGCCGGTGCTGCCGATCACGGCGGTGGTCTGTCCCGCCGTCACGCGGAAGGAGACGCCGGACAGCACGGGTGCCTCCGCGCCCGGGTAGCGGAACTCGACGTCGCGCATCTCCAGCTCGGCGCGGCCGCTCACCTGCCGTACCGGGTCGCTGGGCGGCGTCACCGACGACTCGGTGTCGAGCACCTCGGTGATGCGCTCGGCGCAGACCGCGGCGCGCGGGATCATCATCGAGATGAAGCTGGCCATCATCACCGACATGAGGATCTGCATCAGGTACATCAGGAACGCGGTCAGGGCGCCGATCTGCATCTCGCCGCTGTCCACCCGCCCGGCACCGAACCAGAGCACGGCGATGCTGGAGACGTTGAGGATCAGCATCACGGTGGGGAAGATGAGCGCGGTCAGCCGTCCCACCCGCAGCGCGGTGTCGGTCAGCTCGTCGTTGGCGCCGGCGAACCGGCGGGTCTCCTCACGCTCGCGGACGAAGGCGCGCACCACGCGGATGCCGGTGAGCTGCTCGCGCAGTACCTGGTTCACCCGGTCGATGCGCTCCTGCATCGCGCGGAACTGGGGGACCATGCGGACGATGATCAGGCCGATCGAGATCAGCAGCGCGGGGACGCAGACCAGCATGAGCCAGGACAGGCCGAGGTCCTGGCGCAGCGCCATGATGATGCTGCCGACGCCCATGATGGGGGCCGAGACCAGCATCGTGCAGGTCATCACGACGAGCATCTGGACCTGCTGCACGTCGTTGGTCCCGCGGGTGATCAGGGAGGGGGCGCCGAAGTGGGAGACCTCCCTGGCGGAGAAGCCGCCGACCTGGTGGAAGATCGCCGAGCGGACGTCGCGTCCGAACCCCATGGCCGCGTGGGAGCCGTAGTAGACCGCCGCGATCGAGCAGGCGATCTGCACGAGGGAGACGGCCAGCATCCAGCCCCCCGCGGTGAGGATGTAGCCGGTGTCGCCGGTGGCCACGCCCTGGTCGATGATGTCGGCGTTCAGGCTGGGCAGATAGAGCGAGGCGATGGTGCCGACCAGTTGCAGCACCACCACGGCGGTCAGCACCGCCGAGTAGGGGCGCAGGTAGGTGCGGAGCAGGCGGGTCAGCATGGGGTCTCTTTAGGTGGGGTGGCCGGGAGAGGGGCGTCGTGCCGGGGGACCGGCAGTCGGCCGGTCGCGCCCGTCGTCCCGGTAGCCGGGATCATGAGGATTTCCTCCAGCGGGGGAGTGTCGGACTCAGCCTGCGACCTGAACTTCGGTTGAGGTCAAGGGAGCGGGCCGAGGTGGGGATGGGTGCGGTCCCCGACCGGCGGCTTGGAAACGGTCTCCGAGAGCGGCGGCGGGTCGCCTTCGACGAACTCCCGATGGTCGCGCGCGACAGGCGGCGGCCATGGCGCAGCCGGTCGTGGGGGCTCGATCGGGCCGGTGAGCACCTGCCGGATGAGGGAGCCCTGGCACGTCGGTCATCCTACAAAGCAAGTGGACAGGCTGCTCACCCATTTATTGCGGTTCGGCCGCATCTGGTGTTCGGGGCGGCGTTTCGAAGGCCGGAAGGTACGGGTGGGGCTCCTGTGAAAGAAGTGATCGTTTCCGGCGGAGCGCGGAATCTTTTTCCGGCAAATGTAGGAAAACGGCGTGAAAAACCCCATCTTTCACCCGATGCGGCGGGCATCATCTGCGATCTAACGTCGTGTGGCAGACAACCAGACATCACCACGACAGCCGTCTGCCTGTCGGCCAGGAGATCACCTGATGCCCCGTGCCCTCGCCCACCGTCCGTGGGTGCCCACCGTCACTGAGGATCGCGTCCAGTCCGTACTGAAGGCCGTGACGGACCAGACCGCCTCCTCGATCCAGAGCGAGATCGAACGGCTGGTGGCCGGCAACCACCGCATCCACGACATCGAGTCGGTCAACCTGAACCCGGCCACGAACATCATGAACCCCCGGGCCGAGGCGCTGCTCTCGGCCGGCCTCGGGTCGCGGCCGTCACTGGGGTACCCGGGCGAGAAGTACGAGATGGGCCTGGAGGCGATCGAGCAGATCGAGATCATCGCCGCCGAGCTGGCCGCCGAGGTCTTCGGCGCCGGCTACGCCGAGGTACGCGTCGGCTCGGGAGCGCTGGCGAACCTCTACACCTTCATGGCCGTCTGCGAGCCCGGTGACACGATCATCGCCCCGCCGGCGAGCATCGGCGGCCACGTCACACACCACGAGCCCGGCGCGGCCGGCCTGTACGGGCTGAACATCGTTCCCGCCCCCATCACGCCGGACGGCTACACGGTGGACGTCGACGCCCTGCGCGAGCTCGCCGAGCGGGTCCGGCCGAAGCTGATCACCATCGGCGGCAGCCTCAACCTGTTCCACCACCCGGTGGCGCGCATCCGCGAGATCGCCGACTCGGTCGGCGCCCGCGTGCTCTTCGACGCCGCTCACCTCTGCGGCATGATCGCCGGAAAGGCGTGGCCGCAGCCGCTGGCGGAGGGCGCCCACCTGATCACCATGAGCACGTACAAGAGCCTGGGCGGGCCGGCGGGCGGGCTCATCGTGACCAACGACGCCGAGCTCGCCGAGCGGCTCGACGCGATCGCCTACCCGGGACTGACCGCCAACTTCGACGCGGGCAAGACCGCCGCGCTCGCCATGACCATGCTCGACTGGAAGGCGGCGGGGCCCGCCTACGCGCAGGAGATGATCGCGACCGCGCGGCGGCTGGCGGACGAGCTGCTCGCCCTCGGCGTCCCGATCTTCGCCGCGGACCGGGGGTGCACCCGCTCCCACCAGTTCTCCGTGCTGGCCCACCGCTACGGCGGCGGGCAGCGGGCCGCCCGGCGGCTGCGCGAGGCGAACCTGCTCAGCAGCGGCATCGGCCTGCCGGTGGAGGCGGTCGAGGGGGACGTGAACGGCCTGCGGATTGGTACGCCGGAGATCGTCAGGCTCGGGATGACCGAGGCGGACATGCCGGAGCTGGCCTCGTTCATCGCCCGCGGCCTGGACGAGAACGTCGACCCGGGCACCGTGGCGCCGGAGGTCACCGAGTGGCGGAGCCGCTTCTCCGGCGTGCGCTTCACGGTGGACAACCCCTCCTGAGGAGGGCATACGTCGCGCCGTACTGAAAACCGCCCGTACCCCGGTTCCCGTGTTAGCGGCGTGGCAGCCGGGGTAGGGCGGCCGTGCGCCCGCCGTCGCGCGTCCCCGCCAGGGGAGATCCGGTCCGCCGGCGGCCGGGCCTTGTCCGGGGCGTGACCGCAGGGGCCCGGTGTGAGAGGAGAGCACGGTGGCCGACCAATCGGATCTGATCCTCGACCTGGTGTGGCAGGAGTTCCACGAGGTCGTGAACATGACGTCGGAGGAGCTGCGCGCCTTCCTGCTGGCGTCGGCCTCGGCGGACGGGGGCGTCGCCAGGAGTCCCGAGTCGGTCATGCCGCCGCTCGGACGCCAGGTGCTCGGGGTCCTCGGCAAGCGGAAGGACGACCTGACCGCGGACGACATCGAGACGATGCGGCAGGCCGTCGACCGGGTCGAGGACACGCTGGCCGAGGGGAGGGTCGGCGATGACGACGACGACCGGCGGCGGGCGCTGCTGGAGGTCGGGCACAACCCGCTCCGGCCGTCCCGGCTCCGGGGCTGACCCCGGCCGAGGGCACCCACGAGCCGTGCCGGAGCCGTGCCGTGTGGCCGGGCTCGAAAGCCACCCATGACCTGGAAGGCGACCTCGGGGAGCGACCTTGAACGGGAGAGCGCACCGGACTCGCCGGTGGGTCGCCCGCCGCCGCGTCCCCGATCCGCGAAACACGCCTCAGGCGCGGGCCGACCAGCGGGAGAGCAGTTCGGCCTCCCGGTCGGGGGTGATGGTGGCGGCCGTGCCGAAGGAAGCCTCCGCCTCGCGGATCTCGCGGATCGACCGTCCCAGGGGGCGCGGGTCGAGCCCCGCGGCGCGGGCGGCGGCGGGGTCGGCGGCGTTGATCGACTTTTGCGGGTCGCCCTCGGACCACAGGGGCAGCGACAGGCCGTTCTCACCCTCGGCGAGCAGGAAGTCCTGCCCGACCCAGGTCAGGGTGGTTCCCGGCGGCCCGACCTCGGCCACGATCGCCTCAAGCAGGTCGCCGAAGGAGAACGGCGGGGGAGGGCTGACCGCGTGGAAGGTGCCCGGATGCCTCCCCTCGACCATGGAGACGATCCAGGAGGCCATGTCGCGGGCGTCGATCACCTGGATGGGGTCGCCGGGGTCGCCGGGCGCGAGGACCTCGCCGCCGCGCGCGATCCGGTTGACCCAGTAGGTGAAGCGGCCGGTGTGGTCATGCGGGCCGATGACGTACGTGGGCCGTACGACCAGTGTCGAGGTCCCGAACACGTCCACCGAGGCCCGCTCGCACAGCACCTTCATCGGCCCGTACACCTCGCCGGTCACCGTCTCGGGGATCGGCCCGTCGAGCTCCGCCAGCGGGGAGTCCTCGGTGAAGCCCGGCCGCTCGGGCGCCCGGTAGACCGCGGTGGTGGAGACGAAGGCGTACTGGCCGGTGGAGAGCGCGCCGGCGAGCGAGGTGACCTGCGACGGGTGGTAGGCGCTGACGTCGATCGTCGCGTCCCACCGCCGGTCGCGCAGCACGGACAGGTCGGCGTTGCGGTCGGCGAGCAGGTGCTCGGCCTCGGGGAACAGTTCGGGGCCCGTCATACCCCGGTGCAGCAGGGAGATCTGGTGCCCGGCCGCGATCGCGGCCGCGGTGATGTGCCGGCCGACGAACCGGGTGCCGCCGATGATCAGGATTTGCATACCTCACATTGTGGCGAATCTGGTGAGGTAACTCGCAGAGCGTTTCGCGCCTGGCCGGGGCGACGGCGGATCGGTCGAAAGGCCGCCGGGCGGCGGCTCCGTGAACGCCGGCACCCGTTCCGGTGATCAGCGGTCAGTAGCCGCCGAACCAGCCGGGGACGTCGAGCCGGAAGACGTCCCCCGTGGTCACGGCGCGCAGGTCGGACTCCAGGGCGCGCAGGCGGTCCTCACCGAGGGTCCTCGCCCAGCCGGCGCGCAGGTCCTCGAAGATGCGCGCGGACCGGGCGAGGCTGTCGACGCCCCGTTCGGTGAGCCGCACTATCTTGCGGCGGGCGTCGTCGGGGTCGGAGCGCCGCTCGACGTAGCCCAGCTGCTCCAGGGTGTCCACGGTCTTGCCCGCCGCCTGCTTGGAGACGCCCAGCCGCCGGCCGAGCTCCACGGCGGTGCTGCCCTCGGGGCCGATCGCCTGCAGCACGAACCCATGCATCGGACGCATGTCGGGGTGTCCCTGGCGGGCGAGCTCCGCGTGGAGCTCGTCGATGAGCATCCGGAAGCCGAGGAAGAGCCTGAGCGGGAGTTCGAAGCCCGGGGGGTCGGCCGGCACGATCGCCTCCCGCCTCGCTGTTTCGACAATGGTGTTGTCGAGCTTAGGGACTCTCGCCGTACCTGTCATCCGCGGGGTGGCACACACCCCGGGCGGGCATTCGGGCGGGCACCGACCCCACGCGCGCCGACGGCGTCGCCCGGCCGGGCGCACCGGCTCCGCGAAGGGGCACCCTCACCGCAGGCGCCCGTCGGGGCGGCGCGGGTCCTGGAGCCACTTGTCGGTCTGGCGGGTCGCGTTGGGCGCGCCGGGGGTGCCGGGCGAGCGGCGGGTGGCGCGGGTCTCGGTCACGGTGAAGTCGGCCACCACGTGCCGGTTGTGCAGCAGGAAACCGACGACGCCCGCGATCGCCTGCACGCTGCCCCCCGCGCGGGCGCGGCCGGTCAGGAGGTAGACCAGCGGCGTGGACGGCTGGTCGAGGGCGAAATGGCGGCCGTGGTGGTGCGCGTCCTGGAGCGTTCTTATCGGGATCGGCCGTGAGGTGGTGAACCACGCGGCGACCTCCCAGAAGGGCTGGGCCTGGTCGCCGTCGGTCGACTCCTCGTAGCAGGTCGTGCAACCCCGGCGAGCGTCCTGCCCGTGGGGGCACGCCCAGGCGGCGAGGTCGTGCGGCATGCTGCGCTCGGACATGAGCTGACCGTACCTTCCCGTACGGGGAGACCGGCGTTTCGCCGTCCCCCCGCGCCGGGGCATCGGGTTTTCCGCTGGATGGCCCCGGTGTCGTGCTGTCTCGGTGCTGTCGCCTGCCCGTTTCCGGTCCCGGTACTCGTCCGCTCACGCGAGTGCGCCTGCGAAATATCCATGTATTTCGTGGTTTCTGCAGGTCATCGAGAGGAAGGAGTGATCTTGGGGGCGTTTCGAGGGCTTCGGTGTGGGCATCGGACCGATCGGGGGGCATCGAACGGGGGACGCATGGCGCGTGGGTTTGACGCGTCCGCTCACTACGGGCGGCGCATCGCTGACGTTCACGACGGCGGCATCACGGTGAACGACTCACCCGGGGGCGTGTGCAGACCCCTGACGGCTTCCGGGCTCCCGGCGGACCCGGACCTCTCGGCGTCTCCGGAGCCGCCGAGGTCTCCCGGGCAGCCGCGTCTTTCGGATCTCCCGGATTCCTCGGCACTGTCGCGCCTCCCCGAACTGCTGGGCTCTCCCGGGCCCGGACCGTCACGTGCCACGAAGCCCCCGGGCTCCCCGAAGGCCCCGAGATCCCTGAAGCCCGCGAAGTCTCCGGAGCGCTCGAAGCTCGCCGAGCGCCCGGACCCGCTGGACCTGCCGGTGCCGGGCAGGGCTCCGGCGCTGCCCGCCGCGCGGGGCCCGATCAGCGCCCTGCTCTTCGAACGGCTGGTACACCCACCGCACCGCTTCGGCCTCCTGTCGCTCCCGCTGCTGTCGTTCCCCGCCCGTTTCGCGGGCCCGGTCCTCGCGGACGAGGACGTGCAGCTGGCGCTCTTCGTCTGCTACGAGCTGCACCACCGGGGCTTCGAGGGCGTGGACGAGCGGTGGGAGTGGAACCCCTCGCTGCTGGAGGTGCGGGAGATCCTGGAGGCACGGTTCGAGGAGGGACTGGCGCGGGCCGTGTCGTGCCCGCCCACCCAGCGGGCCGAGCACATGAGCCAGGCCCTGACCGATCTGGTGGCCGCCGCCGTCGACGGCCCCGACCTGCCGGGGTTCCTCCAGCGGCAGGCCGACCTCGCGCAGTTCCGCGAGTTCGTCGCGCACCGGTCGATCCACCACCTGAAGGGGGCCGATCAGCGCACCTGGGCGATCCCCCGGCTGAGCGGACGTCCCAAGGCGGCGCTGGTGGAGATCCAGGCGGGCCAGTACGGCGGCGGGCGCGTCGAGCGGATGCACTCCGAGCTTTTCCGCACCACCATGCGCCGGCTGGGCATGGACGACTCCTACGGCGCCTACCTCGACCAGGTCCCGGCGATCACGCTGGCCGTCTCCAACACGATGTCGCTGTTCGGGCTCCACCGACGCCACCTCGGAGCGCTGCTCGGCCACCTGGCGGCCGCCGAGATGACCTCCTCGGTCCCCAACCGTCGCTACTCCGGGGGCCTGCGGCGACTGGGGGCGGGCGAGGCGGCGAGCCGTTTCTACGACGAGCAGGTGCGGGCCGACGCCGTACCCGAGCAGACCGCCGCGCACGACATGTGCGGCGGGTTCGCACGGCAGCACCCCTCGCGGGCCGGTGACGTCCTGTACGGGGCGGCCTGCGCGCTGACCCTGGACCGGCTCTTCGCCGAGCACGTCATGAGCCGGTGGCGGCGCGGCGTCTCGTCACTGCGGGAGGTGGGCGCGGCGCGGCCGTGACCCCGGCCACCGGTGGCGTGATGACCGAACCAAGTGGTACCGGCGGGGGGAGGCCCGTACCTCAGTCTCCGCGCCCGCCCATGGCTTGGCGGATCGCGTCGCGGGTCCGGTCCACGAGCGCCAGCGGCGTCCCGAGCAGCAGGTTCCTGACCGCCGACTCGGTGCCCGGATGCGGGTGGGTCGGCGCCAGCGCCTCGGCCGCCTTCACCCCGGCGGCCAGGGCCCGGCGCTCGGCCTCGCTGGTCTGGGTGCGGAACTGGGGAAACTCGTGGCGCTCCTCGGCGTGGGCGTGGGCCAGCACCGCCGCCCGCAGGACCTGCAGGTGCCCGGAGAAGTCGGGATGGTCGGTGCCCAGTCTCTCCAGGTCGGAGAGCATCTGCTTGACCTCCCGCTCCTCGGCGAGGCGCTCGTCGACCACCTCGTCCCCACCCTCGATCTTGAGGCGTGCGTAGGGGTGCACGACCTCCTCCTCGGCGGTCTCGTGCACGGCCAGCATCCGCACCAGGCGCTGGAACGCCTCGGCCCGCCGGTTCCCCGCGGGAGCGTCCTCCACCTCGTCGAACAGATCCCTGATCATCACATGCTGGCGCACCAGCAGGTCCACGACGTCGTTCTCATCCATCAGCTCGGGCACGTTCCTGTGGTCACTCATAGGTCCCCCCTTGTCAACAGAACGCTTACCCCCATCCGGGCACCGAAACCTGGGGCGACCCGGCACGGGCCGCGCACCGGTGACCGCGTACCCGGAGACGTCCGTGCGAAGCCGCGGTCAGACGGTGATCCACTCGGTGACGACGGTCGCGCCCGCGAGGTGGCAGCGGAGGCTGAAAGGCCCGGCGGGGACGTCGTCGTAGACGAACCTGCCCAGCTCGTCCGTGGCCAGCGTGACCGGACGGTGCCCGAGGACCTCGACCTCCGCGGGCCCCGGCGGCATCAGCTGGCCCACCACGCGCCCGCCGCCGGCGGTCACGGTGACCTCCAGGTCGACGGTCAGCTCCATCCCCTGGAAGGTCAGCATTCGCGGCGCTCTGTCACCCCGCACCCGTGAGGGCCCGCTCAGGGAGTCGAAGACCAGCTCGGCCAGCTCGGCGTCGAGCGCGCGGAGCGCGTAGGCCTCGACGGCGGTCTGCAGGAGGTCGGAGGGAACGGGATCGAACAACTCGACGGCGCGGCGCAGCTCCGCCTCAAGCGCGTCGTCGCTCATCGGAAGCCCCGTTCCGCGAGGAGGACACGCAGCCGCCGCAGGCAGCGCTGCCTGATCGGCCCGATGCTCCCGACGGCGATGCCGAGTGTCGCCGACACCTCCTGGTAGCTGACCGGCGGCGAGGCCATGAGCAGGCGCAGCAGCCGCCGGCAGTTCTCACCCAGTTCCTGGAACGCCTGCCACATGGCCCGCATCCGCTCCCGCTCCATCGACGCCTCCTCGGCGTCGACCACGGCCTGCTCGGGCGTACGACCGTCGGCGGCGCGGTCGAACACCTCGGGGTCGTCGCTCGGCGAGACCCGCCGGGCGGTTCTGATCACCTTGACGCACTCGTTCCGCGCCGTGCTGGCCAGCCAGGCCCCGACCCTGTCCGGCTCGCGGATCCGCGCGAGGTTCTGCGCGAGCCGGAACCAGGTCGTCTGGTAGACCTCCTGCGCGTCCGCGTCCCTCAGCCCGTGGGCGCGCACGACGGACCACACGAGCGGGCTGAGGCCCTCCACCAGGGATTTCCACGCCGCGGTCTCCCCGTCCACCGCGGCGCGGAAGAGGATGCCGGTCGAGTCTCGATCCACGGTGACGTCCCCTTGCCTTCGGGACTGTCATCGTACGACGGAGGGCCGATTCGGCCGCACCGGTTTCAGGGCACGACCGGGACACTTTGCACGCTCGACGGCGTCCAGGTGGAGGGGATGAGGGCGGGGGCGGTCAGGCCCTGCACCCCCCTGCCGGACAGGGGGGTGGTCAGGAGCTCGGCGGCGGCCTGCCGGGAGTCGGTCACGTTGTTCCGCACCATGTGATTGACGATCATGCCGACGACCAGGGGCGCGGAGAAGGAGGTGCCGCTCCACTGCGCCAGCCCGTCGAACTCGACGCGTTCGCGGATCGCGTTCGGCGACGCCGCCATCTTCTCGCTGAGCTCGCCCCGGTGCGGGGGGAACTGGCAGGTGCAGTCGTAGGCGGAGCCGTACCGGCAGTGGTCGTAGGTCGAATGCTGGTAGTCGTAGGGCACCGGGGTGTCGTCCACCGCGGTGAAGGCGCTCACCAGGCGCTCCCCGGGAGCGTACGCCGTCACCCACGGCCCGTGACCGCTGAAGCAGGCCCGGTCCTGGCCGTCCTTCCGCAGCGCGCCCACCGACACGACGGCACCGGCGTAGTCGGGGTCGTCGGCGTAGGCCGCGGGATGGAACCGCTCGTCGCTGCCGTTGTTCCCCGCCGCGGCCACCAGCAGTGTCTCCGGGTGGTCGGTCACCAGCTCCCGCATGAAGTCCTCGAGCCCCATGAGCGTCCTGTGGTCCGTGCTCAGGGTCCCCGCGGACAGGTTGATGATGTCCGGCCACCTGTTCAACGGCCGCATCTCCCTGAGCAGGAGGTCACCCAGGCACTTCTCGGAGATGGCGCCCGCGTTGACGAGCGCCCCGTTCACCGTGATGGCGGCGCTGGGCGCGACGGCGCTGATCAACCCGGCGATGAAGGTGCCGTGACCGACGTACTGCTTGAGTATCCCTTCGGAGTCCAGCTCGATCTCCTTGCCCTCGCCCTCGACGAGGCTCATCCACGGGTGCGACCTGTAGTTCTCCACCAGTCCCGTGTCGATCACCAGGACGGACACCGGGCCGGCCGTCGCGCCGACGACCCGCTTGGCCACCGCCGGGTTGGGCGGCCCGCATCGGGCCACGGGTACCGGCTCGTCGCCGGGGCAGCAGTTCACCGCGATGGACACGATGTGGTTCCTGGACACCATCCGGCGGCCGTTGGCACGCTCCAGCTCGTCGACGGCCCGCAGCGCGTCCGACACGTCCCGGTCGCTCCAGCGCTCCGCACGGTTCAGCGGCCCGACCCGGATCCTGGACACGCCGCTCGGGCCGTCCTCCTCCTGCAACTCCACACCACGGTCACTGCCGCGATCCCGGCGGAACGCCCTCCGGATCGCCTGGGTGACCTCGGGGGCCTCGTCCCGCCTGGCGAGGACGCAGCCCTTCTCATAGAGGAACCTGGGCGAGTCGTCCGGGCCCGCCGCGAGCACGACCTCCTCTCCCACGGCGGCCTGGATCTGGTCGAACTGTTCCTGGAACCTGTCTGGTGCCATATTCACTGTCCTGTCTTGGAGATTCCTCACGTCGCCATGGGTTAGGAGCCACGGGGCGCCCGGTTGATACACCCCTGCGTACGAGCACAGCGGCATGGACGCTCCGAACACATCACGTCTAACATCGATCCGTGACCGGGGGAAGCCCGCGGGTCCCGCCTTCCGTGGGAGATGCTCTCGACCTGTTGCCCCTGGTGTTCGCCCGTCCCGCCGACGCGCTGGCCGGAGCGCGGGTCGTGCTGGCGGGCGCCCCCTCCTTTCATGACGCCTCCGTCGCCCACCAGGTGATCGGCATCTGGCAGCGCGACTTCGGCGACCTCACCACGGCGATCGGCCATCTGCGGCAGGCCCGCGCCCTGGCGGCCAGGTCCGGCTCCGCGGACCGCGAGACGGACGTGCTGTCGACCCTGGGGGCCGCCCTCGTCCACGCGGGCCGTACCAGGCAGGGGATGACGGCGCTGGAGGCGGCGGTCGAGAGGGGCGGCGGGCTCACCGGCGCCCGCGCGCTGTTCCGGCGCGGCTACACCTGGTGGGTCCTCGGCGGGCACCGTGAGGCGCTCGACGACCTGCGCCGGGCCATCCCCGCCCTGCGCCGGGCACAGGACACGATCTGGACCGCCCGCGCGCTCACGCTCAGGGCCACGGTCCACCTGGCCATGGGGTCCGTGGAGCGGGCCGAGGCCGACTTCGTCGCCGCCGAGCGGCTGTGGGACACCACCGACCAGGAGCACGACAAGGCCGACGCGGTGGAGAGCAGAGGGCTGGCGGCGTTCAGGTCCGGCGACCTCCCCGCGGCGCTACACCACTTCGACGAGGCCGCGAGCCGTTACAAGGCACTCGGCACGCCCATGTTCGTGCTGCACATCCGGCGGTGCGGGGTGCTCCTGGCGGCCGGGCTGGCGCGCGAGGCGCTGGAGGAGGCCGACGCCGCCACGGAGCTGCTGAACCGTACGGGAGGGCAGACGACCCGCGGCGCCGAACTCCTCCTGATCGCCGCGCGGGCCGCGATCGCGGCGGGCGAGCCGCACGCGGCGATCGCCCGCGCGGGCACGGCCGTCCGGCTCTTCTCCAGTCAGCGCCGCGACTGGTGGCAGGCCCACGCTCGGCTGGTGCTGGTCCAGGCCAGGTTCGCGGCCGGCGAGATCTCCGGCCGTTCGGTACGCGACGCCGCCGCGGTCGCCCTGCGGCTGGCGGAGCTGCGCGCCCCCGAGGCGGTCCAGGCGTCGTTGCTGGCCGGTCGCACCGCCCTCGCCCTCGGCGCCGACGCCGAGGCCGAACGGCACCTGGCCGCCGCGGCCAGGGGCAGATCGCGCGGTCCCGCCTTCGCCCGGGTGGACGGCTGGGTGGCGCAGGCACTGCGGGCGGCGGTGGCGGGGCGGACCCGCGGCGTGCTGGACGCCTGCCGACGGGGGCTCGACCTGCTGGACGAGTACAGGATGACGCTGGGCGCCTCGGAGCTGCGGGCGCGGGCCACCGCGCAGGGGGCGGAGCTGGCCCTGCTCGCGCAGCGGGCGACCCTCGCCGGGGGGAGCCCCCGCCGGTTCCTCGGCTGGAGCGAGCGCTGGCGCGCCACGGCGCTGGCGGTCCCGCCCACCCGGCCGCCGGACGATCCCGAGCTGCTGCGCGACGTGACGGCCTTCCGCGAGATCAGCAGCCGGATCGAGGCGGCCCGGCAGAAGGGCAGCCCGGCCCCCGCGCTGGAGCGCGAGCAGCGGCGGCTGGAGAAGGGGATCCGCGACCGGACGCTCCGGATGCGCGGCGAGGGCGGCACCGACGGGCACCGCTTCGACGTGGACCTGCTGCTCGACGAGCTCGGTGACGGGTGGCTGATCGAGATCGTCGCCGTCGACGGCGACCTGCACGTCCTGCTCTGCGGCCGGGGCCGGGTGCGCAGGTTCGCCGCGGGACGGCTGGCCGACGCGGCGATCGACGCCGACCACGCCCGCGCGGGTCTCAGCAGGATCGCGTACGGGGGCTCCGCGGCCAGGCTGCCCGTCCTCGAAGCCGGCGGGCGCCGCCTCCAGGAGTCACTGCTCGGCCCCGCGGTGCGCCACCTCGGGGAAGGGCCGGTGGTCGTCGTACCGCCGGGCAGGCTGCACGGCGTGCCCTGGGCGCTGCTGCCCGCGCTGGGGACGCGGGTGCTGAGCGTGTCGCCGTCGGCGAGCGCCTGGCTCCGCGCCCGGCGGATCGAGCCGTCGCCGTCGCGGGAGCGGGTCGTGCTGGTCAGAGGCCCGGGGCTGGCGACGGGTGGTGCCGAGATCCCGCCCCTGGCCGCCGGGTACGGCGAGGCGACGGTGCTGGAGAACGGCACCGCGGTCACCTCGGCCGTGCTCGCGGCGCTGGACGGCAGCAGGCTCGCGCACATCGCCGCGCACGGCACCTTCCGCTCCGACAGCCCGATGTTCTCCTCCCTGGGGATGGACGACGGCCCGCTCACGGTGCACGACCTCGAACGGCTCCGCAGCGCCCCGTACCGGATCGTCCTGTCCAGCTGC
This sequence comes from Streptosporangium sp. NPDC005286, assembly GCF_040607515.1. NCBI lineage: Bacteria > Bacillati > Actinomycetota > Actinomycetes > Streptosporangiales > Streptosporangiaceae > Streptosporangium > Streptosporangium sp. NPDC005286. The sequence continues at coordinate 100,900 of NZ_JBEXGU010000012.1, forward strand.
GACTCCGGCAGGCTGCAGCCGGTCGGCGCGAACGAGCTGCTCGGCCTCGCCACGGCGCTGCTGCCGCTGGGCACGGCCGGGATCGTGGCGAGCTCGGTGCCGGTCGACGACGAGACCGTGGTGCCGCTGATGCTCGCCCTGCACGAGGGGCTGCGGCGCGGTCTGAGCATGGCCGAGGCCCTGCGCGACGCCAGGTTGTCGATGCCCGGCGACGCGCTCCACCGTGCGACGGGCTGGTCCTTCTCCGCCATCGGAGCGGCCTGACCCGCCCCGCCGGCTCCTCTCATCGGGGCCCGCCCGTTCGGCCGCCGCGCTGGCCGACGGTGAAGAGCCCTTCCAGGCCGGCGCGGTCGCTGCTGCCGAGCCGCGCGTAGGCGTCGCACAGGTGGTTGGCGACCGTGCGGATCGACACCGTGAGCTGCTCGGCGATCTGCCGGTTGGTCAGGCCCGCCGCGGCGAGGCTGACGATCTGCCGCTGGCGGGCGGTCAGCCTCGGCAGCGCGAGGTTGACCAGCGCGGAGCTGCGCGCCCCCTGGCAGGCGCCCGCCAGCGCCGAGGCCCGGTTCCTGGACGCCTGCGAGGCGTGCCGGTCGGAGTGGACGAGGGCGGCGTGCGCGGCCGCCTCCGCGGCGTGGAGCATCAGGCCGAGGTCGGCGAGCCCCCGCGCCACCTTGTCCAGGGCGTCCCCGTCGCGCCGGGCCAGCGCGCGGGCGTGCCGCGCCAGCAGGGGAGCGAGGTCCCCCTCCGTGCGGTCGGCCAGTTCCCCGAGCCGATCGGCGACCAGCTCGGGGGAGCCGAGCCGCACCACGTCGTGCAGGGCGAACAGATCGTCTCCGAACAGGCCGTCTCCGGCGACGCCGAGCGCGGACCGCAGGGCGCCGTCGAGGTCTCCCTCGGCGGCGAGCGCCCAGGTCCGCGCCGGTACGGCGGCGGATGCCCACGGCCGGCGGTCCTGGGTGGGCGCCTGCGACCGGGGGCTCCCCGCGTGCGCCGGAGGCCGTGCGCCGGCCGCCTGCCACGGGCGCGTCCGTGCCTCCCCGGCGGGGGCGGGACCGCGCGAGAGGGCCTGCCAGGCCGTCGTCAGGTCGCCGACGTAGGCGGCGGCGTGGGCGAGTTCGGCCAGGCAGGCGCGGTGGTGGGGAGAGCGGCGCAGTCCCTCGCGGCTCCAGGCCATGGCCTCTCGGGTCTCCCCGCGGAGCCGGGCGACGCGGGCGCGCCGCGCGCAGAACTCCGGCATCGCGGGCTCGTCCCAGCCGGTGTCGTCCTCGGCCATCCGCTCGCCGACGCCCCGGGGTATCTCCGCGAGCCTTCCCGCGTACGCGCGTGCGGCCAGCTCCTCGCACTCGGCCGCCAGCGCCGAGGCCCTCGGCGGCCTTCGCCCGCCGGAAGGCCCGCCCGCGAGGGAGGGCTCCGCCGCGGCGGCCCGCAGCACCGGGCCGTGCAGCGGGTGGACGAGCCGGCCGTCCACGGTGACGAGCCCCCTCGCCCGCAGGCGTTCGAGGACGGCGGGGGCCACGAGGGCGCCCGGCACACCCGCACCCGTGCCCGGTGGCTCGCCGGACGCGATGAGCTCCAGCGCGTCCCGCTCCTCGGTGTCGAGGTCGCGGATCGTCTCCTCCACCAGCTCCCGGACGCGCGCGGTGATCGGCGGCGTGCCCCGCCAGGTCCAGGTGCCCGACACGTGGCTCAGGTCTCCGCCGGCGTGCACGGCGACGACCAGCTCGCGCAGGAGCCGCAGGTCGCCGCGGCTCGCCCGGTACAGGCGCCGGACGGTGAGGGCGTCCACGTAGCCGTCCACCGCCCGCGCCAGCAGCTCGGCGCAGGCGCGCTCCGTCAGGGGGGCCAGTGCCAGGCGCGGCAGCAGGTTCTCCTCCCAGAGCCTGGAGACGCCCTCCGGTGCGGGCTCGCCCTCCCTGACCGTGACGAGCAGGCGGGTACGCCCGCCGATCGCCAGCTCGTGGACGAGCGCGGCCGAGGCGTCGTCGAGCAGATGGGCGTCGTCCACGACGAGCACCGACTCACGCATCGCCTCGGGTACGGCCTCGGTGGTCAGGCGGCTCCGGCCGCTGCCCGCCGCACCGGTCACGACGATCCCCCGGTGACCGGCGGAGAGGTTTCGCCGTACGAGATCAAGCTCCTCAGCTCTGGCCGTGAACGGCCAGGGAGACCGTGGGTTTCTCACAGCGATATGAGGCGCGCCGCCCGCCGGTGATACACCCGGAGCCGAGTTCTCCGACATCCGGCTGAAACCGGCTCTCGCCGGTATTCGTGCCTTAGGCCCTGTCCTGCGGATCTTTTGCCTACTGCGGTCGGTCAGGCGGCGCCTCGCCGCGTTGTCGTCGGTCACCGCAGCACGCTGCGGCTCCCTCCTCCGCCTTGCGAGA